>NZ_JACGWF010000042.1:0-35944 GCF_014077595.1 Colwellia sp. 6M3
ATATCATTTGTTTTATTAGTAGTAATTTGGACTGTTTTTTCATTTTTTAACTATAAAAGGAATAGAAAACTCTTATTTTACCTATCATTTCTAATTTTTTTAATTGTACTAGGAATTATTCTTAATCCTGATATGTTTTTACATTTTTCTAACTTTTATAATGCTTTAGTTTCAGGAGGGGTTGATTCTTCAACAAATACTAGACTGAATCAGTTCGAAGTACTCGATGTAACATTAGAAAGTAACTTTTTACTAGGGTATCCTTTAAAGTATGTAATCATTGAAAACTCTTATGTACACTATTTTTATAATTATGGGTTAATAGGAGTAGTTTTTTTTGTTGTAACTAAACTAATTTTTTTAATAGATTCTTTTATTAAAATAGATCAGATTAATAAAGTCAATTCTGGAATTAATTTAGGTCTTTATATTGGGATAAGTTGCATGGTTTTTTCGGTTTTTATCTTTGGTTTAGGTTCATCACCTACGGACGCGAATAAGTCTTCTTATTTCTTTTATTTTTTATATGGAAACTTCATAAGCGTGGCAAAAAACGGAACGCGGAATTATAATGTTCGATGAATTTTGTTACTCTATTATTTGATGTGAAAATTTAAGGTTAGTTCATGAAACTGTCTATTTTAATCCTGTGCTATAACTGCAAGCCACTTGAGTCGAAAACTATACAAAGCTTGCTAAATTCTAGTGTTTTTTTAAGTTCGTTAGGTTCTGGTATTAACCTAACAATATGGAATAATGGGCCAGAATACTGGACTGAAAAAGACATTGCTCCTGCAAGTCTAACAGGTGTGTTTATCAAGCAAACACTTGAAAATAAACCAATTGGGAAGCTATATAATTCATTTACAGGCTCATTTGAGTCTGATTACTACTTATATTTGGATCATGATACTCTTTTGAATGAAAAGTTTATTTACGATATTCTTACTCAGAACTCTATCAAAATAGGGGTACCAATAATTAGGTTTGATAAAGAAAATATTTTTCCTATTTGTCGTCGTCAGTTTTCAAATGGGCCTTTTTTAAAAAAAGACAAAGTATATAGTATTGCGAGTGGTTTACTTTTAAGTAAAATCGTTGTTGAATTTATATCAGAAGAATATGGTAATACTTTTGATAACAGGTACGCATTTTATGGTGTTGATACGTCATTTTTCATCAGATTGCATGCATTAGAGCTTTGCAACGACATTACGGTTTTACCAGCAATATTGCACTCATTATCTAGATTAGAATCTGAAGAGCCAAATGTAGTTAAGTTTAGGACTAGAGAACGGAGTCTTGAAGCTGGCATAACATTACGGAATTATTTTTCTATAGGCAGGCTCTATGGTGTTATCAGGATGACTTTAAAATCATTTTTTTTAAAGGATGGTTGGGGCGGGTACTATATCTTAAAAGGGTTTGTTTATGGGAAGCACCCTCGGTGTAATTAAGAATTTTTATTGTGTAACTTTAAATTATTTAAGGTCTTCAGTAGAAAAAAGACTAATAATATTAAATTTTCTAACAGAGGTAGTTAATGCATAAAGGAATTATTTTAGCCGGTGGAAGTGGCACACGTCTTTATCCACTCACGAAAGTTGTTAGTAAACAACTAATGCCAGTTTACGATAAGCCTATGGTTTATTATCCACTTGCAACATTAATGCAAGCAGGTATTCAAGAAATACTCATTATATCAACACCAGAAGAAACTCACCGTTTTGAAGAGCTTTTAGGTGATGGCTCAAATTTTGGTGTTTCTATCTCTTATAAAGTTCAACCTAGCCCAGACGGTTTAGCCCAAGCCTTTATATTAGCGGAAGAGTTTCTTGATGCCGCTCCTGCGGCATTAGTACTTGGCGATAATATGTTTTATGGCCATGATTTGGTGAAATCACTTCAAAATGCTAATGCACAACAAAGTGGCGGTACGGTATTTGGTTACCATGTGTCAAACCCTAAATCTTACGGTGTTGTTGAGTTTGACGATTCTGGCACTGCTATTTCTATTGAAGAAAAACCTGCAGTACCTAAATCTAACTATGCTGTGCCAGGTTTGTATTTCTTTGATGAACGCGTGGTTGAATTCGCTAAAAATGTAAAACCCTCACCGCGTGGTGAATTGGAAATTACTGAAGTTATTGATCAGTATTTGAAAGCTGGTGAGTTAAAAGTTGAAATTATGGGCCGTGGTACGGCTTGGCTTGATACGGGTACACATGATGATTTACTCGCGGCAGCACAATTTATTGCTACCATTGATAAACGCCAAGGCCTAAAAGTTAATTGCCCTGAAGAAGTGGCTTACCGTAATGGTTGGTTAAGTGAAGCAAAGTTGCGTGAAATAGCCCAGCCGTTACGTAAAAGTGGTTACGGTGAATATTTAATAAAATTGATTGAAGAGCGTGTATTTTAAGGGACTAATTTTTTACAGGGAGGAGAGAAAGAGAAAGGAAAGAGGTTTTAGGATGTAGGGTGTTTTTCCTTTTAGGGAACCCTTGAATTGTCTTACCTCCTGCTACTCTCCTTGTTTTCTCCCTGTGAGTAATTTTTTATAAATTTTACAAGGAGGACTGAATGAGTAGAGAAAGAGGTCTTTATATAATATTAAGTATTTTCACCTTTTGTTGTTCTCCTTGTTTACTCCCTGTGAGCTGTTTTTAGTATTTGATGAGATTTTATGAATTACATAGATACCGCTATCGCGGATGTTAAAATAATTGAGCCGAATGTGTTTGGTGACGACCGTGGTTTTTTTATGGAAACCTTTCGTGTAGATGAATTTACTGAACAATGTGCAGAGCGCACTTTTGTGCAAGACAACCACAGTAAATCGAGTCATGGCATATTACGTGGTTTACATTATCAACTGAAAAACACCCAAGGTAAGCTAGTTCGAGTTACGTCTGGTGAAGTTTATGATGTTGCGATTGATATGCGTAAATCGTCACCTACTTATGGTCAACATGTTGGTGTGGTGCTTTCTGGCGAAAATAAACGTCAGTTATGGGTACCAGAAGGTTTTGCGCATGGCTTTTATGTCATGAGTGACTCAGCAGAGTTCGTTTATAAATGTACCGACTATTATGCTCCAGAGCATGAAGTGTCGTTATTATGGAACGATCCGGCGTTAAATATTCAATGGCCGCTACGCGATGGCAATAAACCTTCGTTATCTGCAAAAGATGAAGTCGGGCTGTTGTTTAAAGATGCACCTGCATTTAAATAAAATACTTAGCTAAATATAAATAAATAGATAATGACAAAAAACAACACAATGAAAATAATCGTTATTGGAAAGTCTGGTCAACTCGCTTGGGAATTAAGTCAACTGTCGACACCTGAACAAGAAGTTGTTTGTTTAGGTCGTGACGATGTTGATTTGCAAGATGTTTCATCATTAGTAAGCAGTTTAAAGCAGTATAACGCTTTTGGTGTTATTAATGCTTCAGCTTACACCGCAGTTGATAAAGCGGAAGGTGATGTTGAAAATGCCTTTGCGCTAAATGCCACAGCTGTGGGGAATTTAGCACAAGTGTGCAAAACGCTGTCAGTGCCATTTGTACATATTTCGACAGACTTTGTTTTTCATGGTGATAAAGGTTCGCCTTATTTACCCGGCGATGAAATAAACCCGTTAGGTGTTTATGGCGCGAGCAAAGCGCAAGGTGAACAGTTAATTGCTAATATCTACCCCGAGCATAGCGCTATTATTCGTACGTCTTGGGTGTATTCAACGCACGGTAATAACTTTGTAAAAACGATGCTGAATTTAATGGCATCTAAACCTGAGTTGGGTGTTATTAGTGACCAAATTGGTACGCCAACTTATGCTAAAGGTTTGGCGCAAGCTTGTATTGCCAGTCTACATAACCAAGTGGTTGGCGTTCATCATTATACTGATACTGGTGTGGCTAGTTGGTTTGATTTTGCTGTAGCAATTCAAAACATTGGACTAGAACTGGGTTTATTAAATAAAAAAATCCCAATAAAACCTATTACAACTGCACAATACCCAACGCCAGCCGAGCGCCCTCATTACAGTGTGTTAGATAAAGCGAGTTTAGTTAACGCTTTGCCAGCACTTTCGTTAATGCATTGGCAAGAACAGTTAACACATATGATGACAGCGTTAAAAAATGAGCGCGAAGCATAGTTGGGCTGAGTTAGCCAAGTTTATTAATTAGAGATTATTATGAAAAAATTATTAGTTACAGGTGGTGCAGGTTTTATTGGCGCTAACTTTGTTCATTATTGGATGGAAAAATATTCAGCTGATAAAGTTGTGGTGCTTGACGCGCTAACTTACGCGGGAAATATTGCTAATTTAGACAGTGTAAAAGGTGAAGGTAACTTTACTTTTGTGCATGGTAACATTTGCGACCAAGCGTTAATTGAAACCTTACTGGATGAACATGGTATTGATACTTTAGTACATTTTGCTGCTGAGTCGCATGTAGATCGTTCTATTACTGGCCCTGATGCGTTTATTGAAACTAATATCATGGGAACTTATAGCTTACTTAAAGCCGCTAAAAAAGTGTGGTTAGACGGCGAAAGTATTGTTGAAGGTCATAGGTTTCATCATGTTTCTACTGATGAAGTGTATGGCACGCTTTCACCTACTGACCCTGCATTTACCGAAGATACAGCTTACGCGCCTAATTCCCCTTATTCGGCGAGTAAAGCGGCAAGCGATCATTTAGTTCGCGCTTACCACCATACTTATGGTTTAAATGTTACTACCAGTAATTGTTCTAATAACTATGGGCCGTATCATTTCCCTGAAAAGCTTATTCCTTTAGTTATTACTAATATTTTGCATGATAAAGCCCTGCCAATTTACGGTGATGGTCAACAAATTCGTGACTGGTTATACGTTGAAGATCATGCTTACGGTATCGACTTAGTATTACGAAATGGTCGCGTTGGTGAGAATTACAATATTGGCGGAGATAATGAATGGGCAAATATTGATATTGTTAAAACTATTTCAAAATTGGTTGAACAAGAGTTTGTTAAAAATAAAGATTTAGCTACGCGTTTTCCTGCAGCTAAAGCGGCAATGGCGCAAAACACTGAATCACTTATTACTTACGTGAAAGACCGACTTGGTCACGACCGTCGTTATGCTATTGATGCGACTAAAACTAATAATGAGCTGAATTACAAACCAAAAGAATCATTTGAAACCGGCATTGCTAAAACCGTTGCTTGGTATTTAAATAATGAAGCTTGGTGGCAAAGTGTTATGGATGGCTCTTATCAAAACTGGATAGCAGAGCAATATTCATAAATTTTAAAAGGAATCATTAATGAAAATAGCAATAGCCGGTACCGGCTACGTAGGCTTATCAAACGCTATGCTATTGGCGCAGCATAATGAAGTTATTGCGGTTGATATAATCGAAGAAAAAGTTAACTTACTAAACCAAAGGAAATCACCTGTTGCTGATGTTGAAATAGAAAATTTTCTAGCTAATAAGCCTATTAACTTTACTGCAACCTTTAATAAAAAATTAGCTTATATAGATGCTGATTTTGTCATTATAGCTACACCTACAGACTATGATGTAGAAAGTAATTACTTTAATACGTCTTCTGTTGAGTCTGTTATCAAAGATGTTTTGTCGGTAAATCTGAATGCAGTGATGATCATTAAATCCACTGTACCAGTTGGTTATACTGAAAATATTAAACAAGAATTCAACTGCAAAAATATAATGTTTTCTCCGGAGTTTTTACGTGAAGGTAAAGCGTTGTACGATAACCTATATCCTTCTCGTATTATTGTTGGTGAACAAAGTGAACGAGCAAAGGTGTTTGCTAATTTATTGGTACAGGGGGCAATTAAAGAAAATATTGATGTATTATTTACGGATTCGACTGAAGCAGAAGCTGTTAAGCTTTTTTCAAATACCTATCTTGCGATGCGAGTTGCCTATTTTAATGAGCTCGACAGTTATGCAGAAGCGCATGGTTTAGATTCTAGGCATATTATTGAAGGTGTAGGTTTAGACCCACGTATCGGCTCACATTATAACAATCCATCATTTGGCTATGGTGGTTATTGCTTACCTAAAGATACCAAGCAGTTATTAGCAAATTATAATAATGTTCCTAATAATATTATTCGTGCAATTGTTGATGCAAATACCACTCGTAAAGACTTTATCGCTGACTCTATCATTAGTAGAGAACCAAAAGTTGTTGGTGTGTATAGATTGATTATGAAAACGGGCTCCGATAATTTTAGAGCATCTTCAATTCAAGGTATTATGAAGCGCATTAAGGCAAAGGGTATTGAAGTGGTTGTATATGAACCGGCACTTACAGATGTTGAATTCTTTCACTCTAAAGTAATTAAAGACTTAAATGAGTTTAAGCAGTCTTGTGATGTGATTGTTTCTAATAGAATGGTTGACGAATTGCAAGATGTTAAAAATAAAGTTTATACACGAGATTTGTTTGGTAGTGACTAGGTAAGTTATCAACCGAAAGAATCGTTTGAAACCGGCATTGCTAAAACCGTTGCTTGTTATTTGAATAATGAGTAATGGTGGCAGAGTGTGATGGATGGCACATACCAAAACTGAATAGCTGAGCAATATTCATAAATATTGCCCGTAGCTAAAAGTATTTTAAATATATATAATCATTAATATAAAAAGGTCGGTTTTCCGACCTTTTTATATTAAATTATAGTATTGCTTTGAGAAGTTATGTTGATTGAACTGTGTTTTTTAGCTTTAGCTTACTTTTTTGTGATCGTTTGAAGCGAATTTTAACGCGGTAATTCATTCTAGTAATGGAAAGTATGGATTCAAATTTTTCACCTATAAAGCTCATGACAAGACCATAAACAATCCATACAATGAATTAAAAGTTGCAAATAAGGATAAAAATGCCAAATAAGATCAAAAAAGCCGTAATACCTGTCGCGGGTTTAGGAACACGGATGTTGCCAGCAACAAAAGCTATTCCAAAAGAAATGCTTCCGATTGTTGATAAACCCCTTATCCAATACATTGTTAATGAATGTATCTCTGCCGGTATTAAAGAAATTGTTTTAGTTACACACTCTTCTAAAAATGCGATTGAAAACCATTTTGATAAGTCATTTGAGCTTGAAACTACGTTAGAAAAGCGTGTTAAGCGCCAGTTACTTAATGAAATTCAAGCTATATGTCCGAAAGATGTTACCATTTTGCATGTTCGCCAAGGTGAAGCAAAAGGGTTGGGGCATGCGGTATTGAAAGCTCGACCTATTATAGGTAATGAACCTTTTGTTGTGGTGTTGCCTGATGTGATTTTAGATGATGCTACGGCAAATTTAAAAACTGAAAATTTGGCAGCCATGTTAACCCGTTACAACGAAGTAGGCGGTTACAGCCAAATTATGGTTGAACCTGTACCTATGGACCAAGTGAGCAGTTACGGTGTGGTTGATTGTGGTGGCGTTGAATTGGCGCCAGGCGAGTCAAAACCTATGACTGCTGTTGTAGAAAAACCAGCAGTTGAAGATGCACCATCTAACTTAGCTGTGGTTGGTCGTTATGTATTGTCTGAAAAAATTTGGGACTTGTTAAAACTAACACCTCCTGGTGCTGGTGACGAAATTCAATTAACAGATGCTATTGCTATGTTAATGGAAAGAGAAACCGTTGAAGCTTTCCATATGACGGGCAAATCACATGATTGTGGCTCTAAGTTAGGTTATATGAAAGCCAATGTTGAATATGGTTTACGTCACCCTGAATTAGCGACTGAGTTTAAAGCTTATATAAAAGCTTTAGTTAAAGCCTAAATAAACGATAGAACGTTTAAATAAAAAACTGTCAGCTGTGTTCTGGCAGTTTTTTGTTTAACGAGAATGAAAAGTTTAGGTATATAGGTTAGATTTTCGTTAGGCTTTGATGATGTAACTAACGACTTTATTCTTCAATTAATAATTTCAATAGAAGCGCAGATATATGGATATTACAAACTTATCAAAGTTCACCGAACAGGCATTAACCCGAAATATTTTTTCTCTTTTTTCAGAAGCTCAACGCAGTGAAAACTATTCAGTTTCGGCTGCAGGTTTATTCTTAGATTATGCCAAACAAAATATTGTTGATTGCGAGTTTACGCCATTATTTAACTTAGCTGAACAAGTTGGACTGGCCGATAAAATATCAGCACAGTTTGCTGGTGATGAATTAAATTCTACCGAACAACGCGCGGTATTACATACTGTATTGCGTGCGCCTGATGCGATGAAAGTTGACGTTTTAGGTGCAGAGGCGCAAGAGGTTATTGATACCGAAGCTAAAATGGCGGCGATTGTTGATGATGTGCACTCAGGCAGGGTTAGTTCGGTTACCGGTGAAAAGTTTACTGACATTCTTGCTATCGGTATTGGTGGCTCATATTATGGCGTTAAAGTGGCCTTGTCGGCACTGGTTCCTTATCATCAAAAAGGTTTAAAAGCACATGTGCTTGCCAATGTTGACGGTGATGCTGCACAAGAAAAATTTGCCAAACTAAACGCCTCAACCACGCTCGTGGTGGTTATTTCTAAAACTTTTTCTACTCAAGAAACATTGCTTAATGCCACCATTGTTAAAGCTTGGATGCTTAACGCTTTAACTGATACCCATTATTCATCTGCAGACATTATTGCTCAGCACTGGTATGCAGTGAGTACGAATATTGCGGCGGCAACAGCATTTGGCATTGATGCGCAAAATATTTTGCCAATGTGGGATTGGGTCGGTGGTCGATTCTCTTTATGGTCAGCGGTTGGTTTACCACTCGCTTTGATTATTGGTAATGCGCATTTTAACGCTTTAAAAGCGGGTGCCCATGCGATGGACGAGCATTTTAAACATGCAGCCTTTGAGCAAAATATGCCTGTGATCATGGCTTTGTTGGGTATTTGGAATCGAAATGGCTTAGGTTACCCAAGCTTAGCAATTTTGCCTTACAACCATGCGCTGAGAGCTTTGCCAGGCTATTTGCAACAAACTGATATGGAAAGTAATGGTAAATCGGTTTCTATTGAAGGTAAAACGCTTAATTATTTAACCGCACCAGTGGTTTTTGGTCAAGAAGGTACAAACGGTCAGCATGCTTTTATGCAATTAATGCATCAAAGTGCCGATATAATCCCTACTGACTTTATTCTTTCTATGGCGCCTACCAGCGAACATTTAACGAATCATGATGCTTTAGTGGCAAATTGCTTCGCTCAAAGTGAAGCGCTAATGCAAGGTAAAACGCTAGCACAGGCAAAAGCTGAATTATTAAAAGCTGGCGCAAGTGAGGCCGAAGCAAATAGTTTAGCTGCGCATAAAACCATGAAAGGTAATACCCCGAGTAATACTATTTTGATGGAAAGGTTAGACCCACATTCACTTGGCGCTTTATTGGCGCTTTATGAGCATAAAATTTTTGTTCAAGGCGTTTTATGGCAAGTTAATTCATACGACCAATGGGGTGTTGAATTAGGTAAGCAGTTAGGTAGTGAAGTACTAAGTGTTATGGCACAACCAATGGCTGAAATTGAAAGTGAAAAGCTTTCTTCATCAACGCTAGCGCTAATTCGCCGCTATAAAGATAACTTAACTAAAGTTTAATTTTAAACTTTACAGTATATAATTTTGTTGGTTATACCTTTTTGATATAAACAAGCTTTTACTTATATGGATAAGGCCGTAAGGCTGTGGCATTATATTACTCAATAATATTATGCCACCATTAGTGAACAGCAATGCATTTAACCCATTTACAAAAGCTAGAAGCCGAATCTATTCACATTATTCGAGAAGTTGCCGCAGAGTTTGATAATCCTGTGATGCTTTACTCGGTTGGGAAAGATTCAGCCGTTCTACTTCACCTTGCCCGAAAAGCCTTTGCACCTGGAAAAATACCTTTTCCGCTATTACATGTTGATACCAACTGGAAGTTCAAAGAAATGATCGCGTTTCGCGATGAAATGGCTAAAGAATATGGTTTTGACCTACTGGTACATAAAAATCCAGAAGGCATTGCCATGAATATTAGTCCTTTTGAACACGGTAGTGCTAAGCATACTGACATAATGAAAACCCAAGGATTAAAACAAGCGCTTGACCAGTATGGTTTTGACGCTGCATTTGGTGGCGCACGTCGTGACGAAGAAAAATCTCGTGCAAAAGAGCGAGTGTATTCATTTCGTGATAAAAACCATCGTTGGGATCCTAAAAGCCAACGTCCTGAGCTTTGGAATATATACAACGGTAAAGTTAATAAAGGCGAAAGTATTCGCGTATTTCCGTTGTCGAACTGGACCGAACTTGATATTTGGCAATATATCTATTTAGAAGGCATTAAAATTGTGCCACTTTATTTAGCTGAAAAACGCCCAGTAGTTGAGCGTGACGGCAGCTTAATTATGGTTGATGACGAGCGTATGCCTATTGGTAAAGATGAAGTAGTACAAATGAAAAGTGTGCGCTTTAGAACCTTAGGCTGCTATCCATTAACTGGTGCAGTTGAATCAACAGCAGCTACGTTACCTGAAATTATTCAAGAAATGCTATTAACAAAAACCTCTGAGCGCCAAGGCCGTGTTATTGATCACGACTCATCAGGCTCAATGGAGAAGAAAAAAATGGAAGGTTATTTTTAAAGCGAAGCTTTAAAAAAGTTTTTCATCTTATTTCAGTTTATTGAACTGTATTAGCATTTTATTTAATTCGACAATTTGTCGAGTAGAAATTTCCAAGGAAAAAACATGAGTCAGACAGAAGACTTACTTGAAACAGATATTGAAGCTTATTTGAAGCAGCATGAAAATAAAGAAATGGTGCGCTTTTTTACTTGTGGCAGCGTTGATGATGGTAAAAGTACCTTAATTGGCCGATTACTACACGATTCTAAAATGATCTTTGAAGATCAATTAGCGGCAATTAAAAACGACAGTAAAAAGTCGGGCACTACTGGCGAAGCGATTGATTTAGCCTTGTTAGTTGACGGTTTACAGTCAGAGCGAGAGCAGGGCATTACTATTGATGTGGCTTATCGTTATTTTGCGACCGATAAACGTAAGTTTATTATTGCTGATACTCCTGGCCATGAGCAATATACGCGAAATATGGCAACAGGCGCTTCAACTTGTGATCTCGCTATTATTTTGATTGATGCTCGCCACGGTGTGCAAGTACAAACTCGTCGTCATTCATTTATTTGTTCATTGTTAGGCATTAAACATGTTTTAGTTGCTGTTAACAAAATGGACTTGGTTGATTATAGCCAAGACCGTTATCAAGAAATCAAAAAAGATTATCGTAAGTTTGCTGACGACTTAGCTTTTGAAGATGTTCGCTTTGTGCCAATTTCAGCCTTAAATGGCGACAATGTGGTTGAAGAAAGTAGCAAAATGTCTTGGTACCCTGGTGCCACTTTAATGAAGTTATTAAATACGATTAAAGTTGATGACAAAAAGAACTTCACACAATTTCGCTTGCAAGTGCAATATGTTAACCGACCAAACTTAGATTTTAGAGGTTTTGCCGGCACCGTTGGCTCTGGCCATATTCGCGTTGGTGATGAAATAGTTGCGCTACCATCAGGTAAAGAAAGCAAGATAAAATCAATTGTGACTTTTGAAGGTGAAATTGATCGTGCTGATCATGGAATGGCTGTTACTTTAACGCTTGAAAATGAAATAGATATCAGCCGTGGTGAAATGATAGTTAAGAAAGGCTGTCTTCCAGCATCTGCGAAAGAGCTAAGTGCCACTATTGTTTGGATGCATGAAGACGAATTAGAGCCAGGCCGTGAATATTATATTAAACACGGTAGTAAGCTAACGACTGGTCATGCTATAAAAATTGATCACCGTATCGACGTTAATACACTAGAGAATTTTGATGTTGACCAATTAGCATTGAATGAAATTGGTGTTGTGCATATGGAAGTTTCCGAAGCATTACATTTTGATGCTTATGGCGATAACAAGGCAACGGGTGCTTTCATTATCATCGACCGATTGAGTAATGTTACAGTTGGTGCAGGCATGATAAACGGAGCGCTTGAAGCTCAAGAAGAGCATCAGTACTCAGCATTTGAGCAAGAGTTGAATACTTTAGTTCGCAAGCACTTCCCACATTGGGGCGCGCGTGATTTATTGAAATAGTAATAGGTACTTTTAGTTATTCTTTATCTATAAGTACTTAGTTGTCAGCTGTTAGTTAAAACAACGAGTCTAGTTTGAGAGGCTTTTGTTTTGCTGACAGCTATTTTAAAATAGTTGTTTATATACACAAATTTATTTAGTCAGGGTTAGGTTTACATTATGTTGTTAACGCAGTGGCTACTTGTTGCAATATTTGCATTAACACTTATCGGACTGGTTTTTTTTCCTAATAAACCTGAACGTGTTTTTGGTAGTACTACATTGTTGTGTTTAGCGGCATCATTTGTCAGCACCGATGATATTCTAAGTAATGCCGTTAATCCTGGTTTAGTCACTTTATTACTATTAGTGTTATGTTCTTTTGCTTATGAACGCACCAGTATTATAAGACGTATTTCGGCATTAATGCTCAATGGCAAGTCGACTACAGCCAGTTTTAGAACCCTCAGTTTTACCGCTTTAAGCTCAGCATTAATTAGTAATACCGCGGTTGTTGCTACCTTAATTTCGGTAGTTAAAAAAAATACCGTCGTTAACCCCGGTAAATTATTATTACCCTTATCATTCGCTGCTATTCTCGGTGGCACGTTAACCTTAATTGGTACGTCGACTAACTTAATTGTTAACTCTTTATGGCTTGAGCAAGGCCAAGAAAGTTTAGGTTTTTTTGATTTTACACTTGTCGGTGGTGCTGCACTTGTTGCTTGCTTATTGGTTATATTGCTACGTCAAAATACCTTAGCTGATATGCCAAGTGATCAGTTAGAGGTAAAAGAATATCTTGTTGAAGCACAGGTAAAACCAAACTCTAAACTTGTTGGAAAGAGCATAGAAGCCAATGGTTTAAGAAATTTAGATACACTATTCTTAGTTGAGTTAGTGCGTGAAGGTAGACTTATTTCACCAGTAACGCCTGATGAGGTTATTCAACCTGAAGACAGACTTATCTTTAGTGGTGACGTTAGTAAGGTATTAGTACTACAGCAATTTGATGGGCTTACTTTATTTGCTCAGCTTGATGGTTTACTGCGTGAGAACTTAACTGAAGTATTAATTAAACCTGATTCTGCCATTGTTGGTGAAACCTTAAAATCTGCAGGTTTTCGAGCAAGGTTTGATGCGGCTGTGGTTGCTATTCGACGTGAAGGTACATCGCTATCAGGTAAACTTGGTGATATTACGGTACAAGCGGGCGACTTTTTAGTGTTGGCGGTTGGTTCTGATTTTTGTGCTCGAACAAACTTAACAAAAAACTTTTATATTTTATCAGGTCATAAACCTGACAATATGCTGTCAGGTTGGCGTGACTCGTTAGCTATTTTTGGCTTTATAATTGCCATTGCATTGACTATGGTTACCAGCATAAGTTTACTGGCGAGTTTAATGTTTTATCTCGCGTTGCTTATTTTATCAGGGTGTTTAACCGTGAATGAAATTAAACGTCGCTTCCCGATTGAAATTTGGTTAATTGTGTTAGGCGCCTTAACGTTGGCACAAGCTTTTGAACATAGTGGTGTCGCAGCTATTTTTGCAAATGAGATCGAACAATTATTGGCAGGAAAAAGCGCGTTAATTGCTTTAGTTGTGATTTTTTTTATTACCTTGCTATTGACTGAGGTTATTACTAATAGTGCCGCTGCTGCTTTGGTATTTCCGGTTGCTTATAATATTGCCATTGGCTTAGGCGTTAACCCTTTGCCTTTAGTGATGGCGGTTGCATTTGGTGCGAGTGGAAGCTTTATCAGCCCTTACGGATATCAAACTAATATTATGGTGTTTAATGCCGGTAATTATAAAGTCGCTGATTTTATTAAATTTGGTTGGCCGATAACGCTTACTTATAGTTTTGTGGTGTTAATGTTGTTACCACAAATATTTCCTTTTTAAGATGGAATAATATGAAAACTGAAAATACTGTTTGGCACACTCAACAAGTGAGTAAAACGCAACGAGCTGAATTGAAAAAGCAAAAAGCTTGTTTATTATGGTACACCGGCCTGAGTGGCTCAGGTAAATCTACCATCGCTAATGCCGTAGACGCTTTATTGTTTCAACGTAAATGTCATAGTTACTTACTTGATGGTGATAATGTTCGCCATGGCTTAAATGGTGATTTAGGCTTTAGCGATGAAGACAGAATTGAAAATATTCGCCGCATTAGTGAAGTAGCGCAGTTGTTTGTTGATGCAGGGTTAATTGTTTCAACTGCTTTTATTTCACCTTTTGCCGCAGATCGTGAAATAGCGGCGAAGAAACTTGGTGCTGGCGAGTTTATTGAAGTATTTATTGATACTCCGATTGCCATTTGTGAGCAACGAGACCCTAAAGGGCTATATAAAAAAGCTCGCGCCGGAGAAATCAAAGACTTTACCGGTATAGACTCAACTTACGAAGCACCTGAAAACCCTGCGATTCATATTGATACTAGTGACAAAAGTATTGAACAATGTGCTCAGCAAGTCGTTGATTACTTAATTGAGCATGGTTTTATTTAAAGGAGATTTTGCGTGCATTATGATGTTTTTAATGGTGATGCAGATGGCATTATCGCGCTACTACAATTACGTTTAGCTGAGCCTAAGGTTTCAAAACTGATCACAGGCGTTAAACGCGATATTCAATTATTACAGCAAGTACCGGTGAATCTTGCAACGTCGGTTACCGTGTTAGATATATCGATGGAAAAAAATATTGCGGCATTAGCAGGGTTGCTGGCGAAAAAAGTTGAAGTATTTTATGTTGATCATCATCGTACAGGCTTAGTGCCAAACTCTGAGTATTTAACCGAACTTATTGATACTGATGCTAACACTTGCACCAGTTTGTTGGTCAATCAACATTTAGCGGGCCAATATGCGCTTTGGGCTATTGTCGCGGCATTTGGTGATAATATGTTACAAGCCGCTGAGCAACTATCACAACAAGCGGGTTTATCAGCTCAAGAACAAGCACAATTAAAAGCGTTAGGCATTTATATTAACTACAATGGCTACGGTCGAAGCGTTGAAGACTTACACATTGCGCCTGATACTTTATTTAACACGCTACTTAATTACCCCGACCCATTCACCTTAGTCAATGAAGCTGATTCAATATTTACCTTACTTGAACAAGCTTACTTAAGTGATATGACCCAAGCTAAACAAGCAAAGGTTTTACATGACGATTCTGCATTGCAGGTTATTGAACTTGAAGATGCCGCTTGGTCACGCCGTGTAAGTGGAGTTTATGGTAATGAGTTGGCCAACCTCAACCCAAATAAAGCCCATGCAGTTTTCACGTTAAATATTGATAATACTTATACAGTGAGCTTGCGCGCACCTATAAATAATAAAATAGGTGCTGGTGAATTATGCGCTCAGTTTGACACCGGTGGTGGTAGGGCAGCTGCCGCAGGGATAAACGAATTACCGAAAGAAAAACTTGGTAACTTTATTGCGTTAGTGTCAAAATATTACCAATAAAAGATAATGCTTTTTAAAAAATTGGCTGAATAAACCTTATAAGGAATTAAACATGAGTTTGTTGATCACAGGTGGTACGGGTTTTATTGGTAGCCACACGGTTGTTGAATTGCTCGCGCTAGATAAAGATATTGTTATTGTTGATAACTTATCAAATTCTTCTACGTTAGTGCTTGACCGTATTAAACAAATAACAGGTAAGTCGGTGACATTTATTCAGGCAGATATATGTGATCACCAAGCATTAACAAACGTTTTTCAACAACATGATATTGAAGCGGTTGTTCACTTTGCTGGTTTAAAAGCTGTTGGTGAGTCGAGTGAGATACCACTAAGTTATTATCATAATAATGTTTCTGGTTCGGTAACGCTTTTACAAGTTATGGCTGAGCAAAATGTGAAAAACCTGGTATTTAGTTCATCAGCAACGGTTTATGGTGAAAATAACCCTTCGCCACTTGATGAAACTATGCCAACGTCAGCGACTAATCCTTACGGCCAAACCAAACTCATGATAGAGAATATTCTGTTTGATTTAGCGCGAAGTGATGAACAATGGTCTATTGCTTGTTTACGTTATTTTAATCCGATTGGCGCGCATGATTCTGGATTGATTGGTGAAAACCCTAATGGTATTCCAAATAATTTATTACCTTATGTATCACAAGTCGCCGTTGGCCGATTAGCCCAGTTGCAAATTTTTGGTGATGATTATCCAACAACTGATGGTACAGGCGTTAGAGACTATATTCATGTTGTTGATTTAGCCCAAGGCCATGTTAAAGCGCTTGAGAAGTTAAGCGAAATTAAAGGCTGTGTACCGATTAATTTAGGTACAGGTAATGGCACGTCAGTTTTAGAAATAGTTAACACGTTTAAAGAGATTTCAGGACAAGATATTCCTTATAATATTGCGCCACGACGCGCTGGAGATATTGCCACGGTTTATGCTGATGCTAATGTTGCTAACACCTTACTGAATTGGCATGCAAAGCGTGATTTAGCAACTATGATCACTGATACTTGGCGCTGGCAGTCACAAAATCCTAATGGTTTTGAATAGTTAACGCTTGGCGTCGGCCTGCATCTATTTTGTCAATTTGATGGTTTAGATGATTAATAGCATTGATGGACTGTAGTTCAATCGATAAAAATGCGATAAAAACAAAAAACCTAATATTCTCATATTAGGTTTTTTTAGTTTGGTACTTTAAACATGGGTTTTAACTAATTAATAGTTGGCCATGGTTTGTTCATCAGCCCAAGCAATGGCTTCATTATAATGTTTAAGTACGCTAGCTTTCTCTAAACCAAGTCTTTTCATTATTACGGATGTTTTTGACCACTCAGCGCGCTCAATAAACTCTGCTAACATAATTAAAGCGGCCATATCACCTTCGCGCGTTAACAAGGTGTCTTTTATTTCTTGAGCAAGTGGTAGCTTAGTTAGAATGCTTTCTAAATCTTCATCTACAATGGCATCAATTAATGACAGTAAGCCAGTTAAAAAGGCAATAGCTTGGTCTATAGGTGACTTAACGTCTTTAGCCGTTAGATCACAAAACTTTGCACGAGCCATTGCTGCATTGATAAGTTCAGACGGTTTTTCGGGGTTAATATTTGCTGCAAACATTAAACCAAGAAAGCGTTTTAATTCAGCAGAGCCTAATGTCACTAGTGCTTGTTTTATTGTTGAGATTTCAGTTCTACGTTTGAAAATCGCAGAATTTGCGTAACGCAATAATTTATACGACAAAGTTACGTCATGTTCGAAAACTGCGGTAATACTGGCTAAATTTACTTCTGTTTTTGATGTTTCATAAAGTAATTCTGCCATGGCAATTTGCGATGGTGATAAATTTTTAGTTTTTACCATTTCAGGCTTGGCGAAGAAAAAACCTTGAAATAGCACAAAACCTAGCTCTAATGCTTGGTTATATTGCTCATAAGTTTCAACTTTTTCTGCTAAAAGCTTTATATGTGGAAAATCTACAATGGCGGCTTTTACTTCTTTTATAATTTCTAGTGTAGTGTCTTGCCAATCGATTTTAATAATATGTATAAAGGGATAAAAGTGTTGCCAAACAGGCTGATGAATATAATCATCGAGTGCGATGGTATAGCCTTTTTCATGCAAGTCTTTACATATTGATAATAATTTTTTACCCGGCTTTACCGTTTCTAGTATTTCTACTACTAACTCTTCAGTAGTTAAGGTTTCAGGGTAGCCTTTAATTAGGGTTTCTAAAGTAAAATTGATAAAAGCAGGTTTATTCCCTGTAAATTCACTGATGCCAAGGTTGAAATTACTGGCTTCGATCATTTTTGTCGTTGCTTCGTCACCATCAATGTCAGGGAAGACATTAATTATACTGTCGCGAAATAAAAGCTCATAGGCAAATAGGTTTTTATCTATATCTAGGATGGGTTGCCTAGCTGCATAAAAGTACATACAAATTCCTAATTAATCCGATGTTATAACAGATAATTTTTTTATTTTAACTTAGTATTATTGTTCGGCAAAATAGATTTGCACATTAGCTTTCTTATTTATAACACATATATTTGTGAATACTCACGAAAAAACATGGAAACAGCTATTAAGTAAGCATATTATTGTTGTTCACGTTCAATTGATTAACAAAATGTTATTTTTTGAACAGTTTTAATGCCAATCGGGTCAGTACTTGTTAAGTTAAAAATAACACAGTTCGATGGGTAGAATTTTTTTTGGAGGTTAAATGGCTATAGGAACAATGATTTCATTGGCACTATATTTTGCTGTAATGTTAGGAATAGGTTTATATGCGTTTAAAAAGTCAACCAGTGACGTTTCTGGTTTTATGTTGGGAGGCCGTAGTTTAGGCCCTGGGGTAACAGCCTTATCTGCTGGGGCTTCAGACATGAGTGGTTGGATGCTGATGGGCGTTCCTGGACTTATGTATACAGTAGGTTTGAGTAGTGTTTGGATTTCACTCGGTTTAATCCTTGGCGCGTATTTAAATTATCTCATTGTTGCACCAAGATTAAGAACCTATACCGAAATGGCAAATGACTCTATTACCTTGCCAGACTTTTTTGAAAATCGCTTTGCTGATAGTTCTCGTGCACTTCGTATTACTTCCTCAATCGTTATTATTTTGTTTTTTACGCTTTATACCTCTTCAGGTATTGTTGCTGGCGGGAAGCTGTTTGAAAGTTCATTCGGGTTAAGTTATGAAGTTGGTCTCTATGTAACCGCAGGCGTTGTTGTGCTTTATACGCTGTTTGGTGGTTTCTTAGCGGTAAGTATGACTGACTTTGTTCAAGGCTGTATTATGTTTGTTGCTTTGGTGTTGGTGCCTGTTGTAGCAATATCAGATGTTGGAGGTACAGATGCAATGCTGACCACCATTGAGCAATTAAATCCTGAGTTTTTAGATTTTTTTAGTGGCGTCAGTCTTATTGCTATTATATCTGCTATGGCTTGGGGGCTTGGCTATTTTGGTCAACCGCATATTATTGTGCGTTTTATGGCTATTCGATCGGTAGATGATTTACCAACGGCGAGAAGAATAGGCATGAGTTGGATGATAGTTGCGTTATTTGGCGCTATGGCAACAGGTTTTGCTGGCGTAGCTTATGTGGCGAAAACAGGTTTAGCCGTAAACGATGCTGAAACAATATTTATTTTATTGGGACAAGTACTTTTTCATCCACTTATTGCTGGTTTCTTACTTGCTGCGATATTAGCGGCAATTATGAGTACCATTTCTTCACAGTTGTTAGTGACGTCTAGTTCGTTAACAGGTGACTTCTACCAAGCGTTTTTAAATAAAGATGCTAGTGAAAAGCAACTTGTTTTAGTCGGGCGTGTATCGGTAGCAGCGGTAGCACTTGTGGCTATTTTTCTTGCTTATGATCGAGATAGTTCAATATTAACTTTGGTAAGTAATGCTTGGGCCGGATTCGGTGCAGCATTTGGACCTTTAGTTATTATGAGTCTATATTGGAAGAAAATGAATCGTCATGGCGCGTTAGCCGGTATGTTAACAGGCGCTATTACTGTATTAATATGGATTTATGCGCCGATTACCATTAATGGCCAGTCTCTCAGTTCGGTTATGTATGAAATTGTACCTGGCTTTATTGTGGCAAGTATTGCCATTGTAACGGTGAGTAAAATGACGACAAAAGAGCAACCAGAGATAGAAGCATTATTTGATCAAGTTGCTGCCAAGCACTAAATCAATAATAAATGAAGCTTTGACTATCCATAAAAAAGCCATGACATTGTCATGGCTTTTTTGATTGTGCTAAACGCAAGTTTTATAGTAAATACAGCTTTATGATATCAAGTAGTTAATCACTAAATTGACCAAGTAATATTTTTATTAACTCGTTCTTGCCATTGTTTTATAGGTTCGTTTTTATCTCCAACCACAACAATATTCGAGTGATTAAAGTGTAAAGACTTACCACGTAATTTGGCATCTTCAAAATTAGCGACAAACTCAAGATCTTTATCATCGGGTAAAATGAAAACATTAACCGGGCTTGATTGACCTTGAAAAACTAAGTGCAGGCTTTTATTACCGTCAAAACGACAATAGTCAGCAAAAATGAGTGTACCAAAGGTACTATCAAAACTGCCTTTAAATACGGCCATTTTTTCATTCAATGATGCTAAGGTAACTGTTGGCTCTGCAGTGTTAGAAAAATGCTTTGCTTCATAATTAACATGGGCAATGGCATAATCAGCTAAATTTTTATAAGTGCTAGAGAACATCATAAAGTTAGCTGTTAACCCCATTACTAGTGCTACAGAAGCAGCCATGGCTAAACGCACACGGGTTTTACTTTTTTGTTGCTGATGGCTAGCTAACGTTTGACGTAAAATTAACTTGTTAACTAAATCGTCAGGCACAGGAATATTCATTGCCTGTGCAATTTTATTATCTAAGTGCTCAGTTTCTTGAACAAACTTTTGCTTTGCCGGATCATTTTTTATGGCGGCATATATTGCATCGTCACGACTTTTGGGATCGGCTAAGATGCTACGTCTAAATTGCAAATCATCCATTGTGTAGACCTCTCAATTTTGGCTCGTCGTCTACGGCCTCTTTCAATTGATTGCGAGCACGAAATAATCGTGTCATCACAGTATTTTTATTTAATGACAACATGGTGGCGATTTCTTCACCACTAAAGCCACCAATTACCTGTAAAACTAATGGTTCACGGTATTCTTCAGGCATTTGAGCTATTTTTTCACGTAACCAATGGTTTTCAATTTCTTGTTCACTGCTGGTTGCTTTCACATCAGTGATAGTCGCTTCTTCGTATTCGCTCATCTCAAATCGCTTTCGCTCAAATCGACGGGCATTTTCTCTACGCAGAATAGTAATTAACCATGACTTTGCCGCTTTTTCGTCTTTCAACGAGTCAAGCGCACGCCATGCACGTAAAAATGTTTCTTGCACTAGGTCTTCAGCAATGTGTTTATCGTGGCATAGCCAATAGGCATACCGATATAAATCTGCATGTAATGCTTTAACGAGTGCTTCGTATCTAACTTGTTTAGTCGCCATGTTGTAAGAGACCTGAGGCTTTGTCATTTTATTTCACACGAATACATATTTTTTAGATAAATATATTATATCTTGAAATGTAGAAGAAAGTTAGTGGGGAGGTTTTGGTCATTATTGAGTGAAAATAGCAATGTTAAAAAGGAGCTATTTTCTATAGCTCCTTTTGCTGTAGTAAATTTACACGCTAGCCTATGGATTAAGGCTGAGTTCAGTGTTAACTAACTTTACATTATTTTGCTTATTTAAGTTTTGTATCGCATCGATTAGGTTATTGCCAGACCATTGGCTAGGGTTTTTCCCATAATAACTTTTTTGCAACTCAATAATAGCGTTAGAAAGCGCTTTGTCTTTAAAGTAGCTATGTATTGAATCTAGTGTAGTTAATAACTCGCTGTTTGAACTTTGTGATTGTGCCCAAGGTAATAAGTTAGCTAAGGCTAATTCGCCGTTATTTTTTTTACATGCTGCTAATAGGGCAAGGTATGCGTTATTTACTTTTGGGTCAGACACTTTTGTTGTTTTTACTGACCTGGTAGATCGTTTAGCTGATATAAACCAAGCCAATAAGGTTAAAAGCCAAAGACCAAGAAATAGCCATTGCAAAAAGTTGTCAGATTGAATAACTATCTTTTCTATTACTTTGGGTGCGGTTGGGTTTTCAAGGTTAACGCTTGGTGGTTGTTGTGTCGTCACGGGAATTATATCTGTATTAGGTAATACGCTGATTTTTTGTCCTGGTATTTTTGCTAGTTCGGCTTTATTTGTGACTGTATTCCACCAAGGGATGGTAATTTCGGGTAACTGATATTCACCTGCTTGACTGGCAACAATAGCAAAATTAATCACCTTTTGGCTGACAAGTCGCTCATTGTTAAGGCCGGTGTGAAGTTCTGGCTGATCAGGATAAACTTTTAATCCTTGCGGCACTTCCATAGTAATTTCAGGCAATTGCTCTTCTGAAAGTCCAGCTGCTGTTAATGTAATGGTGCGTGTAATCGGCTCACCGACTTTAAATTTACTTGGCTCTGGTTGCCATTCTTGGTGTAGCGCTAATAACTCGCTAGGTAACCATGCGCCGGTTATTTCAGTTGGAATAGCTTTGATGGTTAATGCAATATCATCGCCAATAATACTTACTGGCTTAGTATCTGCAAAGCTGAGAAAGTTTGAGCGTCGAGTTGATGGCATCATAATTTCGCCTGAAAAAATGGGCGACTTTAATATCACGTCACCACTTTTTTGTGGGCTAATAGCATATATACGTTCAATAATACGGTAACGTTTACCGTTAATAATGTTTTCTGATTCTTTATCTTTGCCAATTTGTAAAATATTAGCGCCAGTTAATGTTGGCTCAGTTAAACTACCGCGTTTAAGTTCTGCTGCGAAATGCAACTTTACCGTCAAGGTAATTTGCTGTTGTACGTATAGCTCAGTAGCCGATACTTGCGTAGTAATAAATAAATCTTGTTGAGCTGAGGTGACAGATTTGTCAGCCGCTAACACGTTTAGCTTGATCGCTTGGGTTTTAACGCCGTCTATCTCGAACCTAGGAATAATAATTTCACCAGATTGACGAGGTATTAATACCGTATTCCATGTAGTGGTTCGTGTGGTATTAAAATTAACCATACTTGTTTGAGAGTTCACCGAAGTTCGGCCAACAATAAAGTCAGTTAACAACGCGGAAGTATCTAATGCGTTTCTGTCAATATCGTCGTCGGCAGTAACGGTGAGTATTAAAGACTCATTGACCATGACCGGGTTTTTGTCTACCGATGCACTGACTGATGTTAACGCGTAGCTATGAAACGATAATGAAATAGCCAACAAAGAAATTATTATTCTTACCACTTTTTCTTAACTCCTACATTTCGGCGATCTTGATTTCGTTTTTGATACTCTAATTGCATTTTGTTTCTCAGCAACATGTAAGGGTCGTCTGTTACTTTGTTCAACAATTGCTGATGCTTTTGTTCGGTTTCTTTGGCTAGTTGCTCAGCCAATTGTTGCGCTTCAGCGCTTTGTTCTTCGTTAGATGATTCAGCTTCTTCGGCTTGTTGCGCCTTGTTAGCTTCTTGTTCATCTGATTGTTCTTGCTGCTCGCTGTTATTTTGTTCTTGTTGTTTTTGCTCTTCAGAGCTTTCTTGTTCAGTAGACTCATCTTGCTCCGATTGATCTTTGGGCTCTGAGTTTTGCTGACCTTGTTGATCACCTTGTTGCTGTTCGCCTTCTTTACTTTCATCGCTTTGACTTTGGTTTTCTTGATTGTCGCCTTCTTGACTATCACCATCTTGATCTTGTTGCTCTTGATCTTTGTCTTGTTGCTGATCGTCACCTGACTGCTGTTCTTGATTCTCTTGCTGTTTTTTTAATTGCTCGAGAATAGCTTTATTACTTTTTGCATCTTCTAAATTTGGATCCTGCTGTAATGCTTTATCATAAGCCGCTATTGCTTCATCAATTTTTTGTAATTTTGCTAGCGTATTACCTTGGTTGTATAGCGCATCTGCGGTGTTTTCTTGTTGAAATGCCGATAAGGCTTGTTCGTAATTACCTGCTTTGTAGTGTGCGCTGCCTTGCCACAAAGGATTTTTAAATTCTTCTGCTGCTTGTTGATATTGCTCGCTATTAAAATGCGCTTGCCCTTGTTGGTCTTTAGTTTTGAATAGATCTTGCCAAATATCGGCATACGCATTGTTATTAGGTATTAACATTAGGGCAAACGGTAATGTAACCATCAAGGCACCGCGTCGAAAGTAGCCTAATAGCAGTGGTAGAATTAACAAGAGTAAATAGGGGCCGAACTCTTGCCATTGATCGCCAGTGTTTTCGCTTTCTTTAGTGTTGTCGGTGTCATTAACGAGAGGCTTGTAGGTAAGTCGCTCAATATCTTTATTGTCATGGGTAAGGGTGGTGTAGTTTCCTCGGCCTCGCTTTGCCAAACCTCGTAATGCTTGTACCGTTAACTTAGGTACAATTATCGCGCCATTGTCGTCTTTCATTAACTCGCCATTGCTGAGTTTAATTGGCGCACCAGTTTTTGTACCCACGCCAAGAATATTGAGGCGGTAAGGGTGTTCACGCGACCATTGGGTTATATCTTGAATATCTATATTATCGATACCATCAGTAAACCAATATATATCTCCATCGTTATGGCCTGCATTAATTAGCATTTCATTAGCCAACGATAGTGCTGCAAAAGGGTTGCTACCAAGCACCGGCATTAACTCTGGGCTTAAAGACGGTAAAAGTAATTTTATATTATTGCTATCGTCAGTTAATGGACTAATGCTAAAAGCATCGCCAGCATAAGCGATAAGCCCGATTTCACCTTCTTTAATGTTATCGAGTAAATCGATAGCTTTGTAGCGCGCACGTGTTAATCGGTTGGGCACAACGTCGGTTGAATACATAGAATACGACATGTCCATGATTAGCACTGAGCCTTGTGCTACTTGATAAACTGGTTGAGGTAATTTTTGCCAACTCGGCCCCGCCATGGCTAATATTGAGAGTAAACCAATAATAAAAGGGAGTGCTAATGAGCTAGATTTTGCTTTACTGTTACCTTGTACAAGTACTTTCGATAGATGTGCAGGTAAAAGTTGTTGCCAGCCCGATTGTTTGACACGTAGTTTTTTGAGCAAGAACAACATGAAAAATAAGACAATAATGGCGAGTAGCCAGAACGGGCGAATAAAATGAAAGTCAGCCATATTAATGCTTACCTCCTGAAAGTTCTTTTTTTCGAACAAGTAATTGGGTATTAGATATACTTTTAACTAACAAAGTTAATAAACTTATCAATAATGCTAAACCTAAAGGCCAATAAAACAATGCGCTGAGCGGGCGCATTTGTTGTTGTTCTTGTTCTACAGGCTCTAAGTCATCTAATAACTTATAAATTTTACTCATGTCTTCGCTAGCCCTAGCTCTGAAATAATAACCGCCGGTTTCGTCAGCAAGGCGTTGTAAAGATTCTTCATCAAGTTCACTAGAAGGGTTAACACGACGAGAGCCAAATAATGAATTTTGAATCATGACATCAGCGCCAATACCGATAGAGTAAATGGTAATGTCTTTGGCAACCGCTAGCTCAAGTGCTTGTTCGGGGGTGATCTTACCTGCGGTATTTTGACCGTCAGTTAATAACAATAATACGCGGTTAGAATCTTTCTTTTCGTCAAAACGTTTAACGGCTAGTGCAATAGCATCACCAATAGCGGTTTGTTTACCCACAAGACCTAATACTGTTTCATCGAGCATTTGTTGCACAGTTTTACGGTCAAAGGTCATAGGTGTTTGCATATAGGCATCGTCACCAAATAAAATCAGACCTAGTCTATCGCCACTGCGACGTTCTATAAACTCACCGAGTAATACTTTTAACATATCTAGGCGATTGACACTGCGACCATTCAAACTCATATCTTCAACTTGCATACTGCCAGATAGATCGACAGCGATCATCATTTCACGGCCTTCAGTCGGCACATTAACGGCTTCACCAAGCCATTGAGGTTGAGTGCTAGCTAATACAACTAACAACCAAATAAGACTGAGTATTAACAGTGAGCCTTTTTTCTTTTCTGGCGCAAACTCTTGTGTTTGCATACCTTTAATGATGGTTGGCATTCTCAGTGGTGCAGCTTGAACTTGTTTTTTTGCCGGTAGCCAATAAATGAGTAATGGTAACGGCAGGGCGATTAATGCCCAAAGGAAGTCAAAATGGATCATGCTTTGACTCCACTTTTGTCTGTAGTAATGTCGACTGATTCATTTTCAACTTTTGTACTGCTAACACTCTGCACTGAAACGTATTCATCTTTAATTTTAGAATGACTTAAGATCGAGAGGTCTTGTTTTGGCGGTAGAGCATGTTTGAGCCACAATTTTGCCGCAGAAGAAAAATCGCTAGATATTTGGCTAGCGGAATCAATTTGGTAGACAGAAGTAAAATGCTCGCCACTCAACTCAAAAAAATTGCTTTGGTGTTTAACGGGTAAGGTACTTTTTAAGAACACTTTAAATGCTTCACCCGTTAAGTGAGCTACTTGTTCTCGTGGGAAATATTGTAAAGCAGCCCATTTTAGTATGGTGACCATAGTACTTATTTCAGTTGTTGCCGCTAATTGCTTTAATGCTAATTTTTGTACTTTACGTTTACTATAATATTGACGGATTTTTATTACACCGTAAATCATAAACGCCAGAACAATAACGGCGATTAACCACCAACCTGGCGCAATAGGGTAGTTATGTACATTATTAGGTAAGTGAATATCGCTAAGTTGGGCTAACGGATCCATGATGCTACTCCGCGATGTAATTGGGTTTCGAGCGCTTCGCTGGCACAAAAGTGCAGTAAACGTGCGCCTGCTTTAGTTAATTGCTGTTCTAAGGTTTCGTTTAAGAGCATCGCTTGTTGATGATACTTTTCAGCAAAACCTTTATCACCCAGTATAAATTGTTGTCGCTCGTTGTTATCACCGTTAGTAATGGCAACGCTAATTTTATTAACACTGTCAGGGAGTTGTTGCTCGAGTGGATCGCTAATCAAGCAAACGACTAATTCACAGTGTCGACTAATATTAGCCAAATGACGCACCGCTTCATCTGAAAGGTTAAATGCATCAGTAATTAAATAAACTAAACTGCCTGGTTTTGAAAGTTGGCGTAAACGCGCGCAATTTTGCTCAAAGGCTAACCGTGCTTGTTCTCGATCTAAGGTTTCGCTAGCCTGTAAAGAGTCAGCATGGCATTTGACTAAAGCATGCAAGTAATGGAGCACGCCTTGTTGTCGGCTGCGCGGTTTTAATTCAGTGTGGCTATGTTGATTAAACACGACACCACCAACGCGATCACCACGCGACTTAGCATGCCAAGCGACTAAAGATGCTACATGTGCTGCTTGTACCGATTTAAAAAGTAAACGGCTGCCAAATAGCATACTGGTACTTAAGTCAGTGGCGATAAGTACCGGGCGTTCAACTTCTTCACGAAATAATTTTGTGTGTGTTTTACCTGTACGCGCCGTGACTCGCCAGTCAATAGCACGAATATCATCACCGTTTTGATAATGACGTACTTCGTCGAATTCCATCCCTCTGCCTTTACTGCGAGCGAGATAGTTTCCTGACATTTTACCGTGTGAGCTTTTAGCCGCGGCTAAATTAATTAGTGAACTTTTCGTTTGATAACGAATAAGTTCATCTATGTTTAATTCAATACCGTTACTGACAAGTTCATCAAGCAAAGTTTGCGGATTGTTTTGCTCAGTTAATTTTTTTTGATTAAACCACATAAGGGTAACTTGCGCCTAGGCAACTGCCACTAAACTGAGCAAGTGATCAAGTAGTTGATTACTACTGATACCTTCGGCCTCAGCTTGATAAGTCATGATTATGCGATGACGCAATACATTATGAAAAACCGCCTGTACGTCTTCAGGGCTAACAAAATCTCGGTTATTTAGCCAAGCTCTTGCTCGAGCACAACGATCTAATGCGATAGTGGCACGAGGACTAGCACCATATGCAAGCCACTGTTTTAATTTGTCATCATATTTTTCTGGCTGACGAGTCGCCATAATTAAATCGACGATATAAGTTTCTACCGCAGGTGCCATGTGAATTTTCATCACTTGTTCACGTGCTGCAAAAATATCGGCTTGAGTGATTTCTTTAACGGCTTTTTGCTCTGTTTTTAATGCTTCACCACGATTAAGTTTTAAAATTTCTAACTCGCTCACCGCATCAGGGTAGCCAATTTCAACATGCATTAAAAAGCGATCGAGCTGTGCTTCAGGTAAAGGGTAAGTACCTTCTTGCTCTATCGGGTTTTGTGTTGCCATCACTAAAAATAATTCGGGTAGTGGGTAAGTATTGCGACCAACAGTAATCTGGCCCTCAGCCATCGCTTCTAATAAAGCCGATTGTACTTTTGCTGGCGCACGGTTTATTTCATCAGCCAATACTAAATTACGAAACAGTGGTCCTGGTTGAAAAACAAAGGTGCCATCTTCTGGGCGATAGATATCGGTGCCCGTTAAATCTGCAGGTAATAAATCAGGTGTAAATTGAACTCGATGAAAGTCTGCCTCTAACCCTTGAGCTAACGCATTAACAGCTCGAGTTTTTGCTAAACCCGGAGGACCTTCTACAATAAGGTGACCATTAGCTAAAAGTGCAATGAGTAAGTTTTCAACCAGCGCGTGCTGTCCGATAATTTGTGAAGATAAATGTTCTTTTAATGAGGAAAAATGTTCAATAGCCATAGTTTATCGTTCTTATTGATTAAAAAAGTTTACGTCAGCACTTCTGACCCACAGATAGATATAAGGTTCAGGTTTAAAAAAAACAAGCATAATGATAAAAATTTTAAGATTTTTTATTAGCTTTTTTAATGCCTTGGTATTAATTTTACTAAGTTTTGTGAGCTAATCATTGAATTATTTCTATATATGTTTAGAATTATAATAAATCCAAAGAGGTCTGACCTCTTAAGTGTTGCAATAAGATGGAATTAAAAATGACAAAATCAAAATTAGTAACCGGTAGTGGAGAACGCATAGCAATAGTTGCTGGTTTGCGTACACCTTTCGCAAAACAGGCGACTGCGTTTCATGGTATTCCTGCGGTCGACTTAGGCAAAATTGTTGTTAATGAGTTACTGCAAAAGCATGACGTTGATCCTAAAATTATTGATCAGTTAGTTTTTGGTCAAGTTGTGCAAATGCCAGAAGCACCAAATATTGCACGTGAAATTGTTTTAGGCACAGGAATGAATGTTCATACTGATGCCTACAGTGTATCACGCGCTTGTGCGACTAGCTTTCAATCAACGGTTAATGTAGCTGAGTCAATTATGGCCGGTTTTGTTGATGTTGGTGTTGCTGGTGGTGCTGACTCATCTTCTGTTGCACCCATTGGAGTATCGAAAAAGTTCGCACGTACTTTACTTGATTTAAGTAAAGCTCGTTCATTTGGTGCGAAAATGGCACTTATTCGTAAACTTAATTTTAAAGATATATTACCGGTTCCGCCTGCGGTTGCTGAATACTCTACTGGTTTGTCAATGGGGCATACTGCTGAGCAAATGGCAAAAACTCACGGTATTACTCGTGAGGCGCAAGACGCGTTAGCTCATCGTTCTCACACTTTAGCAACAAAAAGCTGGCAAGAAGGTAAGTTAGCTGGCGAAGTAATGACCGCACACAGCGAACCTTACAAATCATTTATTGAAAAAGATAACTGTATTCGTGAAAACTCTGAATTAGCCAGTTATGCGAAATTACGTCCTGTTTTTGATCGAAAACACGGTACAGTTACCGCTGCAACAAGTACACCGCTAACCGATGGTGCTTCAGCAATTTTAATGATGCGTGAAGGTCGAGCAAAAGAACTAGGCTATAAACCACTAGGTTATATCCGCAGTTATGGCTTTGCTGCCATAGATGTTTGGGAAGACATGTTGATGGGTCCAAGCTATGCCTCACCAATAGCCTTACAGCGTGCAGGGATGAATTTAGCCGACTTAGATCTTATTGAGATGCACGAAGCGTTTGCAGCTCAAGCATTGGCTAATGTGAAAATGTTTGCCAGCAATAAGTTTGCACAAACACACTTAGGTCGCGATAAGGCCATAGGCGAAATTGATATGGACAAGTTTAATGTTATGGGTGGATCTTTAGCTTATGGACATCCATTTGCTGCAACAGGTACACGCTTGATTGTACAAACATTGAATGAACTTAACCGTCGTGGCGGCGGTGTAGGCTTAACCACCGCTTGTGCAGCGGGTGGATTAGGTGCGGCTATGATCGTGGAGACAGACTAATGACTGATGTAAAAATTACAGAACAAGAAAATAACAAGACCTTTAGCTTAGCGCGCCAAGAAAATGGCATTGCACATTTAATTATGGATGTTAAAGGCGACTCCATGAATACGTTAAAAGCTGAGTTTGGCGATGAAATTTCAGAAATATTAAAAGAGATACGTCAAGATCAAACAATTGCAGGCATTGTTTTAGTCAGTGGTAAAACCGATTCTTTTGTCGCAGGTGCTGACGTACACATGTTAGCGAACTGTACTTCTGCTTCGGAAGCCACGGCTTTATCTCGCCAAGGTCAAATGATTTTTGATCAACTAGAGAACTTATCTATTCCGGTTGTAGCAGCCGTTCATGGTGCTTGTTTAGGCGGTGGATTAGAACTTGCTATGGCGTGTCATGCCATAGTGTGTAGTGATAGTCCTAAAACAGCGTTAGGCTTGCCGGAAGTACAATTAGGTTTGCTGCCTGGCGGCGGCGGTACACAAAGACTACCCAAGCGAGTTGGTATTCAAAAAGCATTAGATATGATGCTAACCGGTAAACAGCTTCGTGCTAAGCAAGCATTAAAGGCTGGCTTAGTTAGTGATGTAGTGCCGAATAGTGTTTTGCTTCAAACAGCAGAAAAATTAGCGTTGTCTGGTAAGGTAAAACCTAAAGCTCGTAAATTATCAATGATGGATAAGTTGCTTGAAGGCAACGGTTTAGGTCGAAGCGTTTTATTTAGTAAAGCAACCAAAATGGTGTTAAGCCAAACTAAAGGAAATTACCCTGCACCTTTAAAAATAATTGAATGCATTAGAGCAAGTGTAGAGCAAGCGCCTTCAAAAGGTTATCAAGTGGAAGCCGACCATTTTGGTCAGTTAGTGATGTCAGATGTTTCAGCGCAGCTTAGACAACTATTTTTTGCAACAACTGATATGAAGAAAGAGCAAGGAGTAGCAGGTGTTGCTCCAGAAAAAATTACAAAAGCCGCGGTACTTGGTGGTGGGTTAATGGGCGGTGGTATTGCTTTTGTTACGGCAACAAAAGCTAAATTACCCGTGCGTATTAAAGATATTTCACATCAAGGAATTAGTTATGCCTTGAAGTATGGTTATGACTTGTTAAATAAAAAAGTTAAACGCCGTTTTATGCGCCATAGCGAAATGCAAAGTCAGCTAGCGTTAATTACAGGCACTACTGATTATACGGGCTTTAATGACGTAGATATTGTTGTTGAAGCGGTATTTGAAGATCTAACATTAAAACAAAAGATGGTTGCAGACATTGAAAGCCATTGTAAAGAAGAAACTATTTTTGCCAGTAATACTTCAAGTTTGCCTATTGGCCAAATAGCAGAGAAAGCTTTACGTCCTGAAAATGTTATTGGACTACATTATTTTTCGCCTGTTGATAAAATGCCGTTAGCTGAGATCATTGCTCATGAGAAGACCTCAGATCAAACCATTTCTACAACCGTTGCGTTTGCTAAACAACAAGGTAAAACACCGATTGTTGTTAAAGACAAAGCAGGATTTTATGTCAATAGAATTTTAGCGCCTTACATGAATGAGGCGGCTATTTTATTATTGGAAGGTTGCTCAATTGAAGCACTTGATAAAGCCATGGTTAAATTTGGTTTTCCTGTTGGACCTATGCAGTTATTAGATGAAGTTGGTATTGATGTAGGTGCTAAAATTGGTCCTATTTTACAAGCAGAGCTAGGTGAGCGATTTGCACCACCTGCCGCATTTTCTAAATTAATTGATGACGGCCGTTTAGGTAAAAAAGTTAAAAAAGGCTTTTATCAATACAATACCAAGAGTAAGAAGAAATTAGTTGATGATAGTGTATATACCCTATTAGGTCTGCAAGTTAGTAATACAACCGTGACAGATGCGCAAGCTGAGCGTTGTGTTTATATGATGCTTAATGAAGCGGCTCGTTGCCTTGATGAAGGAATAGTTCGAAATGCGCGAGACGGAGATATTGGCGCTATATTTGGGATTGGCTTCCCTCCATTCCTTGGTGGACCATTCCAATATATGGATAAAATAGGTGCTACAACGTTAGTAAGTAAACTCAGCCAATGGCAAGCTGAATTCGGTGAACGATTTACACCTTGTGATGCATTAATAAAAATGGCTGAGCAAGGCGAGAGCTATTATAACTAGCATACCAAACATCATATTGTGCTAACGGCACATAGTTGCCGAAACAGCGGCAATAATTGACTAAAAAAGAGGCAGTAAACTGCCTCTTTTTTTTATGCTTTTTAAAAATCATATATGGCTGGTTCAATAAATTAATCACTAATCAAGAGGAAATAGTTTTTGAATATTTACTCTAAACTTGCTAAAATTTGCGCGTTTATTGGACTTCTCTTTTGTAAGTAGATATTTTTTCGAAGTGAGTAGAGCATGATTATATTATTAAGTGTGATATTGAGCGTTGTTTTTTCTGTATTTTTTTATTGTCAGGCAATAAGTAGTGGTTTGGGTGTAAAGCGATGGGCAACGGCGGGTTTGATGTTTGGGCCCTTTGTTTGGCCAATGTTCTGTATGAAAAAACGTTTAAAGACTTATCAGCGTTTTGGTTTTGATTGTTTATTGTTTTCAGCATAATCCGTTAACTATTTGGTGTTTATAAATAGCTTGAGCTTATTGTAAACACGCTACCTTCCTTGTAGCTAATGTCTAATACACTTTTATAGCCTAATGTTAGACTAAAAGTGCTTAATTCCACCATGTACTAGCTGGCATCTCTTTAATTTCGATACCGGCAGCAATAGTATTTCCAGTCTTTTCAGTAACAAATAATGATTTAATTAAATTAATCATAAAGCCTCCTAAATACGAACCATACCGCGTTTAGTGCCAATGCGAACCATACCACGTTTTGTACCAATTTCTTTAGTGTCTAGTTGCTCACTATCGATGCGTACCATTCCACGTTTAGTGCCTATACGAACCATGCCACGTTTTGTACCAATTTCTTTAGTGTTTAGTTGGTCATCATGTATACGAACCATTCCGCGCTTTGTGCCTACCTCATTTACTATTAAAGTATTGAGGTTATCGACTGATGCAGGTGTTGTTGACATTGCCAAAGATAAAATTAATGAACTAAGCATACTATTTCCTATTTAAGTTATTATTATATTCAATAATAGATAAGCTAGAAACGTGCCAAAAGTTCAAGCCCTTTATTTATAAGGCTTTGAACTTAATATTGAACAAGGTAAACTTAAGTGTCAGAAAATCGACGCTAAAGAGTTAAAGTTTATTTGAACCAAAGGATGTGGATTTATTTGTAATTTGAAAGGAAAGTAAATATTTTTGAAAATCATTTTCAGGGAGCGGTTTACTGTATAAGTAACCTTGTAATTGCTCACAACGTAAACCTGATAAAAAACTCAGCTGTTGGTTTGTTTCAACGCCCTCTGCCACAACTTGCATCCCTAGGTTGTGAGCTATAGTGACTATCGTAGCAACCATATTTCTACCTTGCTCAGAGGTTTCAATATCATCAACAAAGGCTTTGTCTATTTTTAGCGTATTTAATGGGAATTTTTTCAAGTATGCAAGCGAAGAGTAACCCGTGCCAAAATCATCTAATGATAAGTGAATCCCCATCGCGCGAATTTGCAGCATAGTATCAATCGCTTTTTGAGGTGAGTCCATCACGGTACCCTCAGTTATCTCTAACTCTAAATACTTTGCAGGCAAGCGACTTTCTTTTAACGCATCAGCAATCATTGCGACTAAATTTGGCTGAGTAAACTGCACAGCTGAGAGGTTAACTGCAACACGACCGTCAAAAAGACCTGAATCTACCCATTTTTTGGTAGCAATACAGGCCTTTCGTAGTACGACTTCACCAATATCGATTATTTGCCCTGTCTCTTCAGAAACCGGTATAAATACCACTGGACTTATGATGCCTTTTTTAGGAGTCTCAAAACGCACTAACGCTTCCATACCGGCTATTTTCCCGGTAGTGATCTCGATTTTTGGCTGATAAAAAACCGAAAACAAATCCTCTTTTAAACCGTGTCGAATTAAACTCTCTATTTGCAGGCGTTTAACGGCGGTTTTATTCATCGAGTCACTGAAAAATTGGTACTTATTACCACCGATATTTTTAGCATGGTACATAGCGGTATCTGCATTTTTAAGCAATTCTTGTGGGGTTTTTCCATCCTCAGGGTAAAGCACAATACCAATACTACTATAAAGTACAATTTCTTGGCTTTTGAGCCTAAGTGGCAAAGCAATAGATTTTAAAATCTCTTTCCCAATAGTTGTGATCGTGTGAATATCATTCGTGTTTTCAATAATTAAACTAAACTCATCACCACCTAAACGATAAACAGTATCAAGGTTTCTTCCTAGGCTTTTTATACGCTCAGCAACTTTACACAACAATACATCGCCAACTTCATGACCTAATGAGTCATTTACTTTTTTAAAGTTGTCTAAATCGAATACTAGCAGCGCGTGTGGGACTTTACTCTTAACCAATTTCTGCTGGTTTGCTTGGAAATAAGCGCGATTAGGCAGGCCTGTTAGAGTGTCGGTATTTGCAAGTTTTCTTAACTCTGCTTCTGTTTGTTTGCGCTTGGTTATATCAGAGAAAACACCAACAAAGTGTGAAACATTACCACTTTCATCACGAATAATATCAATATTTAAATCGGTTAAGTAAAGGTCACCGTTATCGCGGGTGTTTTCGATTTCACCGTGCCAACTGCCTTTGGTAATTAAGTGTTTTTTTACATTTTGGTTAAAGCTGTCCGGATAGCGTTCAAATTTGAGTAAGGTGCCACGCATTTGTAACTTACTTCTACCGGTAATTCTTTGAAAGGCTTTGTTAACATCGACGACAGTAAATTGACGATCGTAAATAACAATAGCATCAGAGATGTTTTCTATACATTTAGCAAAGAGCTTTAAACGTTCATCAGCGCGTTTTATTTGACTAATATCTTTTAGCGTACCAGTCATCCTGCTAGGTTTGTTTTTTTCGTCACGTTCAACAATTTTTCCGCGATCGAGTACCCAAATCCATTTTTCATCTTTATCTTTTACACGATATGTCGCTTCAAAATGTTTACTGCTGTCTTCAAAGTGCTGGTTTAATGCTTCTCTAACACGAGGGATATCATGTTGATGGATATTAGTTTGATCAGCGCCTACATTACGTTTACCATCTTGTGGAAACTCTAATATCCCCCAGATGTTTGAACGAAATATTTTACCGCTTTTAATATTCCAATCCCACATTTCATCACCGCTCCCCCAAAGTGATAATTTAAGACGTTCTTCACTTAGCTTTATCTGTAGATGATACAAACGCTTATGACGGACTTGTTGCAGTATATAAGCGATGATTAGAAGTGTGAAAAGGCTATAAACTAGTAGTGCAATGCGAGATAGCCACCAAGGTGGCATGACAGTAATGTCTAATGTGTTGATTGAACTCTCTTGTTCGCTTTGTAAGTCAAATGCTTGGACTTCAAAAGTGTAATCACCTGAGCTTAAGTTTGTATATGTTGCTCTTTGATTGTTTTTTCCTGAATCTATCCATTTATCTTCTAGCCCTAACAAGCGATAACGATAATTTAGTTGACTTGGTAGCTTTACGTTAGGCGTAACAAACTCAATACTAAATTGAGATTGTATATGCTGTAATTTAAGCGAAACAAGATGGTTCGGTGAGTTTTCTATAGAAAAATTGTTACCTTTACTATCTAGGGTGGAAGTGCTTTCAACTGGAACTTCTTTATTTGCTATTAATACTCAAGTTTCGGGGTTCACTTTTAACCAATAAAAGTGAATTATCCCTCATTCTAAGGCTTCTTGCCGCAAAGTAAAATTATCCATTTGCATGACTTGCGTAAAAAAATCGACAACCGTCTG
>NZ_JACGWF010000152.1:0-4825 GCF_014077595.1 Colwellia sp. 6M3
CATTTATCCTCATGAAAAAGTAGAACACTTAATTCTTTAAAATTTATAGTAAAGATTCATCTCAGCCTATACAAGTAATTATTTCTGCTGACATTAGTCTTGGAATTTACTCATGAACATAATTGAAAATCTCAACAATACTGAATTGATCCAGTGTTTTAAATACAAAAAAACCTAAACGAATACGTTTAGGTTTTTGGTATTTAAAGCGTAGTTTATAAGTGAACGTTAACTTTTTGTTCGTTTAGCCATTTTTTTCGCTTTCGCTTTCTTTTGTGCCACGGTTCTTTTCACTTTGGTCTTTTTGGTGGCAACACGTGCTTCTTTATATTTCGGTCTTAACGTTTCTATAACACGTCTTGGTAAGCGCTCTTTAATGTAGCGTTCGATTTTACCTATAACAGCCATATCATGTGCTTCAACTAATGAAATAGCGGTGCCTTTGTTGCCAGCACGACCTGTACGGCCAATGCGATGCAAATATATATCAGCAGTGCGTGGCATATCAAAATTTATTACATGAGTTATATCGTCAATATCTAGACCACGTTCAGCTACATCGGTTGCCACTAAAACATTTACCGTACCATTGCGTAAACGTTCTACTGAGGTGTTACGTTTGTCTTGTTGCATTTTGCCTTCAAGCCATACGCAAGGCATGTTTTCAGCATAAAGTTTGCCTGAAAGATACTGTACGGTTTCACGTTTATTAGCAAAAACAAGTACACGTTCAACTTCTTCTTGCTGCAATATGTTCATCAATAAGGCGAATTTATGATCTTTGTCGTCAGCTAAGTGCATCCACTGGTGTATTTTTGCTTTTTCTTTACGAGAAGGATTTGCTTCTAAAAATACCGGGTCGTTTAAAAGTTCGCGAGAAAAACGCACCACAGCAGCACCTTCGAGTGTTGCAGAAAATAGCATGGTTTGTTTACGCCAGCGTGCTTCGCCAACAATACGATTAATGGTTTCAGCAAAGCCCATTGCAAGCATGCGGTCAGCTTCATCTAAAATCAAAATTTCAATTTCACGGCTATCAAACTGTTCGCTTTCAATGTATTCCATTAAACGGCCAGGTGTAGCAACTAAAATATCGGTGTTACCTGTTAGCACTTCTTTATGGCTGCCATAATTAACACCACCGGTAATAACTGCAGATTTAATGCTGGTTAGTGCGGTTAATTTCTCACATTGTTCATGAGTTTGTATGGCAAGTTCGCGTGTTGGTGACAAAATTAGTACACGCGGAAAGCCGGATCCACGACGAGGATAGTCGAGTAAGTGCTGAGCAGCGGGTAAAAGGAAAGCCGCTGTTTTTCCGGTTCCTGTTGGGGCTGAAGCTAATACGTCTTTACCTGTCATAGCGACTGGAAGTACTAATTCTTGGATAGACGTTGGCTTTTTAAAGCCTGCATTTTCAACGCCGCCTAATAATGCGGAATCTAGGTCAAACTGCTCAAACATGTAATAATTTTCTTTGGGGATTAATAACGCGGATTATAATGGCAAAATCAAATTTATCCTAAAGATCTTGCCAAATTTGTCTATTTATTATGATATTTAGCTTATTCTGCTAGAATATCTGTGATTTCAAGGTTAATTTGTTGGCACCAAAGTTTAATACGCTCTTCACTGGCATTGTATTGATTGTCTTCATCTAGTGCTAAACCAACAAATTGTTGTTTGTTTTCGGTTAACGCTTTCGATTCTGCAAATTCATAACCTTCATTTGGCCAATAACCGATAACATAACCACCTTGAGCCAGTACTTGTTCATGTAACATGCCTAATGCATCTTGAAACCAATCGGTGTAGCCAATTTGATCGCCCATGCCATATAAGGCAATTATTTTACCTTCGAGATCTATATTGGCAATTTCAGGCCAGTGTGACTCCCAATCTTCTTGAATTTCACCATAGTCCCAAGTAGAAATACCTAAAATTAAAATATCGTGATTTTCCATTTCAGCTAATGGCGTATCTTTAATATTAAATAAACTGACAATATCAGCACCGAATTCTGCTTGAATTTTTTCTGCTGCTATTTCGGTATAACACGTGGTTGAGCCGTAAAATAATGCGATGTTCATTAATAAGTTACCGAGTTTTATACAAACCACTTTCGATGGTTGGTGAGCTAATGGCGAGATTTTAACAAAATCTCAGTAAATAAGAAGCTTTGCATGACCAGAGAATTAAAACCTTTATTGTAAATATTCGTTATCGATGGACTTAGTGTTATTGCAATTATAGTGTTTTCACTGTAATTTTAGCGGCATTAGAGCGGTCTTTGTATTTTACTAAAATTGCAATTGTAATTTTCCGCTAGTTTCCGCTTATTTATTAAGGTATGGATTTACTTATGTATCAGAAATTTTTATTGGTTGCAGCACTTGGCGTGCTGAGTTTAACTCACAATGTTGCTGCTTATGCCGAACCGGCTTCAACATCTAATAATAGTGTAATGTTAGCCCAGATAGAGTCACCAGAGGCCGCAGCGGTAAAAGCAAAGCTTACACAATCTTTAGGCTTTAATGTTGCGAGTATTAAACCATCAAAGATGGTAGGTGTTGTAGAAGTGCTAACCGATCAAGGTTTATTTTATGCAAGTGCTGACGGTAACTTCTTATTACATGGGAAAATGTACGGGATAGGCCAGAACGTCAGTAACTTAACTGAAGAAAGCCTAGCGCAAGTTCGTGTTGAAGGTATGGTTAAGTTCTCTGATGCTATGATCGTCTACCCAGCAAAAAACGAAAAACATGTAGTGACAGTATTTACTGATATTACCTGTGGTTACTGTCGTAAAATGCATGAACAGATAGACGACTACAACGACAAAGGCATAACTGTTCGCTATTTAGCGTATCCACGTGCAGGTGTGAAAGACCGTTCTGGTGGTTATTCACAGGGCTTTAAAGATTTACGCTCAATATGGTGTCATGAAGATGCGCAGTCGGCGTTAACAAAAGCGAAAAGTGGTTCTACGGTTGCTGCACGTATTTGTGAAATGCCTATTGAAGAAGAGTTTAACTTTGGCCGTCAAGTTGGTGTAACAGGTACACCTGCTATTATACTTGAAAATGGCATGATGGTGCCAGGTTATCAAGACCCAGATAAGCTATTTACGTTACTAGAAACCACTCAACAAGGTGGTTAATAGCAAAACGATTAAGTAACTTCTTAGGTTTGGTCTAACAGTATTTCTATAAGAAAATGGCAAGTAATCACTTGCCATTTTTGTTTCTAGCGTTTCACATAATAAGGTGCATCATGCATAAAGAGATCATACGTCGAGATCAGGTAAACGATGAGCATTTACCTGCTACCTTGCATCCTATTGTTCGACAAATATATGCACGTCGTGGTGTTACCAGTAAAGATCAACTTGAATTAACCGCGTCTCATTTATGTGCTGTTGATACTTTAAAAGGTTTGCCAGAGGCTTGTGAGCTTTTATATCAAGCGCTCAAAGATAAAAAAAATATTACCGTAATAGGTGACTTTGATGCTGATGGCGCTACTAGTACCGCGCTAATGATGGAAGCATTACGAATGTTAGGCTCTACAAATCATCATTTTTTAGTGCCTAATCGGTTTAAATATGGTTATGGCCTAACCCCTGAAATAGTTGATATTGCGGCTTCACAAGGCGCGCAAGTATTAGTCACCGTTGATAATGGCATTAGTTGTATCGCTGGCGTTAAAAGAGCAAAAGAATTAGGGCTACAAGTCGTGGTTACTGATCACCATTTACCCGGTGCAGAAACACCCCCTGCCGATGCCATTGTTAACCCTAACCAACGCGGTTGTAATTTTGCCAGTAAATCGTTAGCCGGAGTGGGTGTGGCGTTCTACTTTATGTTGGCATTAAGAAAATATTTGCGTGAACAAAACTGGTTTGAGCAACAAGGTGTTAAAGAACCTAATATAGCGCAATTACTTGATTTAGTTGCTTTAGGCACAGTCGCTGATGTGGTGTCACTTGATGCTAATAATCGCATTTTAGTTGAACAGGGATTAAAACGAATTCGTGCTGGTGCTACTCGACCAGGCATACAGGCACTAATTGAAATTGCCGGCAAAAATCAGCAAAAATTAGTGGCGAGTGATTTTGGTTTTGCCTTAGGACCGCGAATAAATGCAGCAGGGCGTCTAGATGATATGGCTTTTGGTATTAATTGTTTACTAGCAAATGACTTGTCTACTGCAAGAGTTATGGCAGCCGATTTAGATGATTTAAATAAAGCGCGCAGAGAAATAGAACAAGGCATGCAAATTGAGGCTGAGCAAGTTTTAGCTAGCCTAAAGTTTAGTGAAGACAATTTACCTAATGGTATAAGTTTGTTTCATAGCGATTGGCATCAGGGTGTTATTGGTATTGTTGCAGGGCGGTTAAAAGAAAAATATCATCGTCCTAGTATTGTTTTTGCTAAAGGTAATGATGATCTAGAAAGTAATAGTATTGAAACTAACAATACCGAGATTAAGGGCTCCGCACGATCCATTCCTGGCTTACATATTCGTGATTTATTAGAGTACATTGACAGTCAGCATCCCGGAATTATTATAAAGTTTGGCGGGCATGCTATGGCAGCTGGTTTGTCGATAGAAGCTGATCAGTTTCAACAGTTTTCGATTCTCTTTGAAAAATATGCTCAGCAATGGCTAAGTGAAGAAGCACTTACCGGGATAATCTCTTCAGATGGTGAGCTATTAACCAACGATATGACTCTAGCCTTTGCAGAAATATTACGTGAAGCTGGCCCCTGGGGACAAAATTTTCCAGAACCGGTATTTGATGATGTTTTTAACTTAGTGCAAC
>NZ_JACGWF010000015.1:0-58597 GCF_014077595.1 Colwellia sp. 6M3
CTTAAATACTCCATGTAATTGCTTTTTATTATGGCTTAATTCTTTGTCATAAATTTCGCTATAAATTTCGCTATAAATTAGTAAATTTAACCACATCGCAGTTTTATCAATAAAGTAACACTGCATTTTATTATCTTCATAAAAATAAATTTACCATTAAAACAGTGGTTTAGTGTTTTTTTCGATCCTTGGCACAACCTTTGTTAGTGTTTAAGCAACTTATATAAGTAGCACTTTAAAAATAGAGTGTTAAATACAGCCTAAAAGGATTGATACAATGCCAAGTTTAACCATGTTATTTACATTGTTTATGTTACCCGGTGTTTGTTTGCTGGCGACCTCATTTATTGTTGCTAGATTAGAGCAAGGTAAATAAGCTTTACTGTTTAAGGCATAGCCTTCATTTTAAAATATCATTTTTATCGCTATTTTTATAATAATGGCAAGTCGATAAGCTTCTTTTAAGTATTTTTGCCATTTACACTTTATATGTTTATTACCGCTCAAACTCCTTCACTATAAATACTGTACTTTGTGTGAGATCTCAGCTAATTTTGCTTTATCGTTTCAAGGTAAAATTATTAGGTCTAGCTTATGACGTATTTTCAGCAATTGATTTCCTGCGTAGATTTACACGCTATACTTGGCAGTGAAAACCTAGTGATCCTCGATGCTAGTATTCCTCCAGTGGGTAACATGGCAGCACCAGAAAATAGTTGGCCAGAATACCGTATTCCAAGTGCTCGTCGCTTCGACTTAAATAAAGACTTCTCTGATCCCATTAGTACACTTCCACATACCATGCCAACCTCAGAACATTTTGAACAAGCTGCGAAAGCATTAGGTATTAATCAGCAAAGCCAAATTGTGGTTTACGATGATTTGGGCTTATTTTCAGCCGCGCGAGCTTGGTATATGTTTAGGGCAATGGGACATAAAAATATCGCTGTATTAGACGGCGGTTTGCCATATTGGCTTAAACTTAAAAAGCCCATTGATGAACGTTCCAATTTTATTGATGATACTCCCAAGGTAGTGGCTGGAAACTTTGGTGCTAAAGCGCAGGTTGATTTTTTTTGTAACTGGCAAGACGTTGAAGCGCAAACTCGCTCTCAAGTTAACCTGATACTCGACGCACGTGCAAACCGCCGATTTACAGGAGCAGATGCAGAGCCTCGATCAGGAGTTCGAAGTGGCCATATGCCGAACGCAAAAAACTTACCTTACAATGACTTATTAACGCATGGCCGGTTAAAATCACCTGATGAATTAGCAGAGATATTTACTGATATCAATACCGATAAGAAAGCCATGATAATGACTTGTGGTTCTGGTGTTACGGCTTGTGTGTTGGCTTTAGCGGCAGATATTGTCAACATTAAAGACGTTAGGGTTTACGACGGTTCATGGAGTGAATGGGGATCATTAACTCATACCGAAGTTGTAACCTCTACTTGATAAAAAATAAGACATAACTTTTACTAACCAATCTACATATAAACGCTTTTCGAAAAACTCTGACTAATAAGCACTGTAATAATGTACTTACAGTGCTTAACTTTTATTCACTTATTAATAAATAAATGAAATATAAGGTTTGATGAACTTGTCATCAAATAATCAATAAACTATTTAGCTCTTGCCATAGCAAAAAACACTTCTTTCTCCCCTTAAATATTTTAGTTAATTCAATGGTCAATTTTACTAACCTTAGTGGCCATATTGACTAAATATTAGTTCGACATAATATGTCTTATTTTGATTGGTAAATGTGAGCTCAAAATAAAATCATAAATAACAGCGTCTTACTGTTTTTTATCTACTTGGCACAGCACTTGTAATAGTAATATCAGTTACCAACATGATGCGTTAATTAATAACACTTCATGTTACTCACATAAGGATATTAATAATGAAACTATTACAAACTAAACAAGTATTAAGCACCGTTTTATTATCTTGTACGTTGCTACTTACTACCACGGCTTCAGCACAAGAGGCTTCTTTAGAGCAAAGTTTAGCAGCAACAGTACAGGCACAAGGACAAAAGGTGCTGAATGATTTATCTGCAGGGCTAGCACATTCAATCAAAGCTGAACTAAACCGTTTTTCAATGCGATATAGCATGATGGAAACTCAGGAGTTAGCAGCGGTTATAAAGCAAAAAGAATCTAATTTACTAAAACAAAAAACTTCAAAGTATTAATAGGAGAAAAAATTATGGGTATGTTTTCAAGGTTTACAGACATTATTAACGCCAACATTAATGCAATGTTAGATAAAGCAGAAGAGCCAGAAAAAATGATCAAGTTGATCATTAATGAAATGGAAGAAACTTTGGTTGAGGTGCGCTCAGCAGCGGCCAAGTATATTGCAGAAAAGAAAACGGTCATGCGCAGTATTCACGAAATGGAGTGTCGTGCTAATAGCTGGAAAACAAAAGCAGAATTGGCGTTAAGTAAAGGGCGTGAAGACTTAGCTAAGTCAGCGTTGATTGAAAAGCAAAGTTGTACACAAAAACTAGCCGAATTTAATGAAGAGTTAGTGCAAATTGATGAGTACTTATCTGCAGTGCAACAAGATAGCCAACGTTTGCAAGATAAATTGACGGAGGCAAAGCGCAAGCAAGAAGCATTTGCTATTCGCCAGCAATCTGCAGAAGTACGCTTAAAAGTGCGTGAAAAAGCGGTTATTCATAATATTGATGAAGCGATTAATAAATTTGAACGTTACCAGCAAAAAATTGACCGTGTTGAAGCCGAAGTTGAAGCTTACGATATGACTTCGTCAAATGATTTAAATAGTCAATTTCGTGAGCTAGAAAATGATGAAAACATAGAGCAAGAGCTTGAACAATTAAAGCAGAAAGTTGCTAACGGTTAAGTTTGCTTAGGGTGTTATAGGTATAACACCCTCGCTTAATTTTATACTGAGCACTACTGATATTTATGTGCTGTATAAATTTCACAAATTTAAAAGGAGTAAATCATGAGTTACGACCGAGAATATTCAGTTCACAAAACCTTAACAAAAGACCTAACGCATAAAAAGTTATCAGGTGTTTGCGGTGGATTAGCGAGGCATTATAACCTACCTCGTTTAGCGGTAAGGGTAGGTGCCATCGTTGCGTTATTAATGTTTCCAGCTGCCACAGGCGTAGCATATATAGTGGCAACATTATTAATACCTAACAAGGTTTAAAGTTTTTTAACATGCAGGGGAGTAAGGTATGTCGTTTTTTAAATCATTATGTTTAGCCATTTTCGCCACAATATTTTTAACGTACGTTTTAGGCGTCAGTTTTATAGAGCTACTTGATGTTGATATTTATATGGGGGAGCAAGTCATTGAACCTTTAAAGGCGATTAGTGTTTCTGCCTTGGTGGTTGTATTACTTGTTTTGGTGGCTTTTGCTATCGCGATGAGTGTATTCGGCTCAATAATATTTGTTGCTATGTTAGTGCTAGGCGGCGGTGCCATGTTATTGGTTGGGGTCTTTTGGCCTGTATTTTTAATTGCCGGCGTTATTTGGTTACTTGCACGAGATAAACGCCCGGTACATTGTTAGTTTTAGTACCACGACCAAGTAAAACACAAAACAAAATCGAAATACTCGCTAACACAACCTAAGTTTATAAAGAGCACTTATTAACGACGGATTTTAAAAAGTTAGAGAGTATCGATTTACTGTTTTTGGTACTGACTAAGCGTTTAAATAGTTCAGCTTTAATTGTCATGATTTCTTCTATCAATGCTTGCGTGTGAACCCTCTTCATATTTGAACTTATAATTAAGTTATCCATTTAGCTCAAGCTTAGTTACAATAGTGATTAAGAATCATAATATGGATAAAAAGGATGTATAGCAGCTTATGAGGAATATATTTTTACCAGTAATATCATGGTTAATTTTATTGAATATTTCGTTATCCAACGAAGTGTTCGCTAATGAGGTTAATGAGATATCAGTTGAAGATGGGTATGTGAGGGAGAGTATTCCCGGCACGTCTATTTCTTCAGCTTATATGACAATAAAAAACTTATCATCAACAGATACTCGTCTTGTTTCTGCATCAAGCGAAGTGAGCGAGCGTATTGAAATTCATCAGCATACTATGGTTGATGGCTTAATGCGCATGCGCCAACGTGATTATGTAGACATTTTAGCTAACAATAGTACTGTTTTTCAGCCTTCAGGTTTTCATTTAATGATTTTTAATTTAAAAGAGCCTCTAAAAGCAAAAGAAAAAGTTATTATTACCCTGCATTTTGACAATCAATCTAGCCTCGAAGTAAATTATACTGTTCAAGGTCTTAAGCAGAAAAAACACCATCACCATTAGTAAGGAGTAGTTATGAAAGTTAATATCTCGACAAAAGCTGTCATTTCAGGATTTTTAGCATTATTTTTTTTGCTGTATCTACTTGGCGTTTATTGGAGCTTTGAGCCTGAACAATTCGATATTCGTGCGGAGGTTACTAAAGCAGCGACTGCCGACGGTGTTACCCCTGTTGTAGGCTATACTACAACTACAACACTTATTCGCGTCACTGAAACCTTGTTAAATAAGCCTGGTGGTTACTTGGCTAATGACGCACTTCCCCCTTCAGTATTTTTAGATAATATTCCAGCGTGGGAGTTTGGTGCACTGGAAATGATAAGAGATATGGCGCTTGTAATGCGTCAAGAGTTTAGCCGTTCACAGTCTCAATCAGCAGAAAATAAAAATTTAAAAGTAGCACAACCACAATTCAATATTGATCATACAAGTTGGGCTATTCCAAGTGCTGAAGGTGAATACCAAAAAGCAATTAATGAGCTATACGCATACAGAAAAGCCTTATCTCAAGTTAACAATCAATCGGCTCAGTTTTACGCGCGTTCTGATAACTTGCGCGGCTGGATACAAGAAGCAACAAAGCGTTTAGGAAGTTATTCTCAACGTTTAAGTGCAAGTGTTGGTCGAGAACAAATTAATGTTGACCTCGCTGGCGATAGAGTCGCGAAACAATCAACATTAGGCTCAGCCAGTATGCAGTTGAAAACAAGTTGGTGGGATATTGATAATGAGTTTTACGAAGCACGAGGCGCTTGTTGGGCCTTGTTACATTTTTTAAAAGCCATAGAAATTGACTTTAAAGATGTACTCGAGCAGAAAAATGCCAAAGTTAGTGTGCAACAAATTATTCGCGAGCTTGAAGCAAGCCAAGAGTCAATGTGGAGTCCAATGGTTTTAAATGGCGATGGTTTTGGCATACTTGCAAATCATTCTTTGGTAATGGCTAATTATATATCACGTGCGAATGCGGCACTGATTGATTTAAATGACTTATTGAGTCAAGGGTAATAAAACATGAAAAAAATAGCGCTAGCAGTAACTCTCGCATCGATTTTATCAACTAATGTTCAAGCGGATGCTTTAGGTATTTACTTGGGTGGACAAATTTGGGATAACCAAGCTTCAGGAACATTTGGCGATGGTAGCTCTCAAGTTGATTTTAATTTAGCTGACCAAACACAAAACAGTTTTTTTATCGCGTTTGAGCACCCTGTACCATTAATTCCAAATATACGTATAGCTTCTACCACTTTAGAAACTGAAGGCAGTACAACACTAAACACTGAATTCGAATTTGACGGTCAAACGTTTAGTGAAAATACTAATGTTAATGCTGACTTCAATATTAGTTATGTCGATTACACACTCTATTATGAGTTATTTGACAATGACCTAATTTCATTTGATTTTGGTTTAACCGGGCGTGATTTTGACGGCGATGTAACGGTATCGGCACAAGCAAGTCAAGGCTCTACGTCAGGTCGTGTATCAGTCACTGAAATTGTACCAATGTTGTACGCTAGAACTAATGTTGGCTTGCCTTTAACAGGCTTAAACCTTTATGCACAAGGTAATTTCCTATCAATTGATGACCATACACTTTACGACTATGAAGTTGGCGTAAGCTATGAGCTTATTGACAACCTTGCTGTAGATGTAAATATTAATGCTGGCTACCGTGCCGTTAAGTTAGAGCTAGACGACTTAAATGATCTATACACTAACATTGAATTTGATGGTGTATTTCTTGGTACCACTATTCATTTTTAAAGCGTTAACTTAGTACAACCAAAAGCAGAACTGAATAATCAGCTCTGCTTTTTTTTCGTCTAAAATTCGTTGTTTATCATTAAATACTATTCACTTGAGCCAGTATTTTGTCGCTCAAAAGAGCAGGTTAAGCGACAAATAACTTACTTTAGGTTGAGCTGCAGGAAATGTATCGATTTAACCAGATAAGCTTAAAATCAGTGGCTTATGACCTTCAATGATTACCTTACTTATAATTCTATAATTCTATAATTCTATAATTTTTGTTATGTGAATGGTGCATTTAATCTACTGTTAAGAATTATTATTAATGTGCTTAGTCGCTTTCGGTTTAAATGTTGTGATCTATTCAAATACAGATAGCTTAGTATTAAAAAACGTAGAGCTTTGTTTATGAACCACAATTAAGACTATTCGCAAAAGCTATTACCATTGGTTATGCAATTTAAACTTTAATTTCCTGTGAAGCATAAATTAAGTTATGTCGAAAAATTAATACAGATAAATTTTCTAGCAGATTATTATGAGCGGAGATAGCAGGGAGGTTTAATATGGAAATTCAACAAGACATTAAAAAAGCCATCAACATTATGTTGATGGCTTTTGATTTTATCAGCTTTCTAAAAGAAAGCTTAGGTTATTAAATTACACTTTTTTACGACGTGTAAATAACATTGGCGTTAGTAACAACATTAACCAACCAAATGAACCACTTTCTTTCTTATTAACAATTGAAGCTGAAGCTACAGTAGTGTTTGTATTACCGTTACCATCATCAACAGTTAGTTGGAAAGATATTGTTTCGTCTTTATCAACTTTAGGTGCATTAAAACTAAACGATGAAGCGCTAGGGTTGTAACTAACTGGCGTACCAGAAAGTTGTACCCATTCATAAGTTAGGGCATCAGCATTTGCATCAGTAGAGTTAGTAGCATTAACAGTTAATGAACTTCCTTCAGTTGTAGTATTAAGACCTGAGATTACAGCTACCGGTGCTACTTCAACAACACCAAAGCTATATGTTGACATCATAGTATTACTACCCAAAGTATTAGATAACATCACTTCATTATTCGTGCTTGCTGTACGAGGAATTAAGTCAAAACCAACAGAAATCATGTCTGTAGACATACCAACAGCACGAGTTATTGTCCAAGTAATAGTGTTATCTGTAACAACGCCATCATTGTTCACGTTTGTAATCTCATGTCCTGCTGTTACATCTGCGGTTAAAGTATATACCTTGTCTTCGTTTGTGAAGTTAGCTGCAATATCAAAAGAAACTGACTGCGCTTCACCTGGTGTCATTGTTTGAACACCATTTTCAAGATCTGAAGATACATTATTAATAACATCTGACTCGCCTAAAGTGATTGACCAAGGCAATATAATATTCGTGTCAGCGTCTTTTATTTCAATCAAACCTGCAGTGTTATCTACAGCGCCAGTCCAACTTAGCGATAGGTCAAAATTAGTTTCATTTTGAACTATTGATGTTGTAGCTACTTCACTGATTGATGTTTCCACTAAGTCTGTTGTAGAAACTTTCACATTCACTGTATCAACAGCACCTGGTGCAGATGCAGTATAGGCATCTACTACAACATAATAAGTATCCGCAGGCAGGTTTCTGATAGATACTAATTCATTCGAACCACCAGAACCACTTGAACCGATATTTTGAAATAGTGAGTTTAAAATACGTAAATCCGCATCAGGAGCTTCATCAGAACTAGTTGAGAATACTGCTAGAGGTACCACGTCAGTAAAGGTAACTGTAAAGAAGTCAAAACCACCGTCTTCCACTTCCAGTGCTTCTTCACTAATTACTTGTGCTTCGTATGTCGTAGCGGTAATTGTCCCTGTTAAGTCTTTTGATTGAAGACCTGTATAAGAAATTGAACCTTCAGAACGGTTAGCTACCACTGCAGCTTCTGTTGGTAAATTATTTCCTGCTACTTGAACCAATACAGGTAACCTAGCATCTGGAATACCGGCAGAAGTCAATGTAACATCACCAAAGTTCCATACATTAACGTCAGCTTCAGTAACATCAGCAGTAACTGTAATGGTTTGTGTTTCACCAGCTTTAATATCAAAGCTTGTTGGCGAAACTGTTAGTGCCATATCGTTAGGAGTTGGCGTTGTTGAAGGAGCTACTGGTGCTATGGCAGGTGTATTTGCTGTAACTGTCCAACTTGCATCTTTAGTTGCTGTAAATGTACGAGTCCAAGTACATGTATCGATACACTTAGTGTTAGTCATCGATGGGATGTTTAACGATAAAGGAATACCGGCAACCGCTGGGTCTGCTTTCATGTAGTTAGCAAACGTTTCATCCATCAGTAAACCTGTATTTGTTGCTAAGTTCACGCGAATGCTACCAGAACCCATGTCAAATACATCGGCAGGTGTAACACCATCTTCTTTACGAACATCAGTGACAGCTGTCAACATTAATGCTGAACGAATATTATCTGGTGTCCATGTAGGGTGTGCAGATTTTAATACTGCACCGGCGCCAGAAGTATGTGGCGCTGACATTGAAGTACCTTGTAAAAAGGCATAATCAGAAGGAGATGTACCTGTAACATCGTGACCATATTGCTGATCCGAGTATGCTGCATATATAGATACACCTGGAGCAGTTACAGAAGGTGACATGATATCTGCAACAGAACCATTAGGCCCTCTTGAAGAGAAGTCAGCCATATCATCAGCTTGTCCTACATTTAATGTAATTGCTGGGTCAATAGTTAGTGTCATTGCTGGGTTTTCAGCTAAATCAGCTAATACTAACGCACCATCATCTTCAGAAATCATTACTGCAGGAATAGTCGTTGTTTCTAATGCACCCATAGTGAATGGTGCACCATCATTGTTATAAACTACTACGCCAGAAGCGCCAGCTGCTGTGGCATTAGTTACTTTATCGGAAAAAGAACATGCTCCACGGCTAATTAATGCAATTGCATCTTTAAATGCGTCTTCGGCAAATGCGTTACAGCCTGTAAAGTTTGCTGCATCAACATCAATAGCAGCAATTGGAGTTGCTGAAAATACTTCACTGATTGCTGGACCTGTACCGTTAACAAAAACATAGTCAGCATCATTAAAACTAAGAGATGTGTCTAATGTTCTACCATGTGTAGAGGCGCCTACAACAGTATACCAAGGTGCGCTTTTCGCTGTTGTATAAGGATCTGGGCCACCATTACCTGCTGAAACTGCAGAGAATATTCCGGCCTCTTGAGCGGCTAGAAAACCAAGTTCAGTTGAACTTCTCCAAGGGTTACCACCACCACTTATAGAGTAGTTAAGTACATCAACACCATCAGTAACAGCATCGTCTAATGCAGCAATAATTGCGGCACCAGGACAACCTGAATAAGTATCTCCTTGATCACCCGGGCGACAAATTTGATAAGCAACAATATTTGCGTGAGGTGCTACACCAGAAATTTGGTCGAATGAGAATGTTTCATTGACGATACCATCACTTTCAGCAACGCCATTCTCTCCAGTAACTAAAGGAGCATTTTTTATAATGTTACCACCAGCAGTACTAGCAGTGTGAGAGCCATGTCCGCCGTAATCTTCACCATTTTTTGCAGGAGGAGTTTCACCAAACACATTAACGTCATCATAAAGATCAGTAATTACAGAGTATGAGTGAACACCTATTAATTTATCATTACACATAGATGCAAAATCGCCGGCACAATCACCAGCGTATACGCCAGCACCCCATGGGTTGGTGTGGTCATAACCATCACCACCAACATCTGCAAATGAAGCATGATCAGAGTTGATACCACTGTCAATTACACCAATGATTACACCTTCACCCATATTAAGCCCTGATGGGCCTTCGCCTTGCCATACTTGCGTAGCACCAATGTGGATTGGGCCAGTGTCAGTATCCATTTGTTCCATGCGCTCACGCTCAACAAATGCAACACCACTTAGTGTCGATAGTTGTGCAGCTTCTGCCTGTGTTAAGCGCAAAGCCATACCATTAATGGCATTTTTGTAACTGAATAGTACTTCTGCTTTTTTACCAATTACACTAGCAGCTTGTGTTAGGAAATCTTGTTGTTTGTTCTCAAGGAAGTTGGCGTATTGTACCGCTTCTTTCGATTTCGTATCTAAACGTAATGCATTACGAACTTGTTGAGATGACATCTTGCTATTAATTAATTTAGCAAATAGTTCTTTTTTTGCTACTTTTGGGTTTGTTGCAGCAAGTCCAGCGATACTACCGTCATAGGTAGCTAGTGCCATATCATTTAAGCGAACAATATAAGTATATTGACCTTGGGCTAAATCAGCTTCAAAAAAGAATTTTTGAGCAACTGAGCTGTTTACTGAGCTTTTAGCCTTGTTAGGTGCTGATGCTTCAATGGCTTGACGAGCATCATTAATACTGGCCATCGAACTTAATGATACGGTCATTAATGCTGTTGAAACAGCTAATGCGACTTTGTTTCTCACTGAGAATCTCCTTTGCGCCTTTTGTAGCGCATTTAATTGTTTTTAGCTGATATAAAATACTTAAATTTTTGTTATCAAATGCTTTTATGTTTTTACTTAAAAATTTTTGGAACTGAGAACATTTCAAAAAATCACAAAAATGCGACGATTAAACATACCACATGTAAAAATAATGTAAATATATTGTCAGCAAAGGTTTGCGATAAAATTTAATTCAACGTTTAAAATGGAAAATTGTGTTTACAGAATGACCTCTTTAGTTAAATGAACTAAGTAGAATTAAAGTATATGAATAGATAATTTTCCAAGTTTTAAACGAGATTAATTAAACAATAGTTACAAATGTATAAAATAAAACCGTTTTATTAATATTAACGTTGTGAACTTTAGAGGGGAGTTTACTAAGAGGAAATTATTTTCGATGTGTCGCAAGAAAATTAAGTGGTTTAATTTTGATAGCCAAAGATTTTTTGGCTATCAAAAGTTAATTACAAACTAAAGCTTATTTAATGTGTTGTACCATTAATAAATTGAGCTAATTGAGGTCGTTCAAATTGATAAGTTGTCATGCAGTAATCACAGGTCATCGACACACTGCCTTGTTCAGCAATGATACTTTCCAACTCACTAGGTTCAATTTGAGAAATAGTACTTAAGCACTTATCTTCAGAGCAGCTACATTTATAACTAACAGCTTGTGGTTCAAATAATCTTACTTCTTCTTGATGATACAATCGGTATAGCAAGTCTTCACTAGCTAATGAAAATATTTCTTCAGATTTAATGGTATTGGTTAATTGGCATAAATGTTCGAAATCGGCTTCTTGCTGCTCTTTATCGCCACTGTCAGGCAGTAATTGAATTAATGTACCTGCAATTTGTGACGTTTTCTCATCGGTAAATAGCCATATTTTGGTAGGTATTTGCTCTGATACCTCAAAATAATGCTCTAAGCATTCAGCTAAAGTATCTTGCTCAAGGGCAACAACACCTTGATAAGGTTCGCCGTTAGTTGGACGTATGGTAATCACCATATTGCCCTTGCCAATGAGATCTTTAAGGGCTGTAGCATTGGTTTCACTCGCCATACGGGCAATGCCACGCATTTCTTGATGATTGTTGCCGTTTACAGCTAAGTAACCTATTGGGCCGTCACCTTGAAGTTGTACGGCAATTTCACCTTCAAACTTTAATGTTGCGGTTAATAGGCAAGTGGCAGCGACTAACTCACCGAGCAATTGCTTCACACCTTGCGGGTAATCATGTAAAGCAACAATATCTTGGAAGGTTTGGCTTAAGTTTACCAATTCTCCTCGCGCGTGTAGGTTGTCAAATAAATAGCGATTTAAAATATCTTTTTGCATAGCCACTGTTTATATCCTTTCTTTTAAATGTCGAATTTGTCGACGTTGTTTCTTATCGGGTTTAGTGTCGCTGGCGGGGCTAAGTAAAATACCTTGCTTGCGAGCTAAATTATTTTTTTCGCGCGTTTCAATGCTTTCAGTTGTTTCTTGGTAAAGTGTTTGTGCAAAAGTTGCATCACGGCGTTTATCAGCCAACGCGATAACAATGACATGCTTTTCTTCAAAACCTTGTCTTATAGTAATGCGATCACCTAAAACTACGGCTTTACCAGACTTGCTACGCTGACCATTATAAAACACTTTGCCGCCATCAATCATCTGCTTTGCAATGGCTCGTGTTTTATAAAAGCGCGCCGCCCATAACCACTTGTCTAAACGGGTGGACTGATTACTTAGTGCATCATTATCATGAGGTTTATTCATGGTTTTAATTATACTCTATAACGGCATTTTAAATTTTCGGAAAGTTAACATAATGGCTGCATTTTCGCTAGTTCGAATGCATTTCTTTACATTTTGTTAACTAATTATAGTTAAAAAAGAATATGACATCTTGTTGCAGAGCGATTGGTCAAGTATCATCAAAGCGAATTGAAATTTGAAGATAATAAAAAAACGATAAAAAATGACATTGTTGAATAACCTATCAAGCGCGCCTGAACAGCTTTCCAAGCTACCACAACGAAAAATTACTCAAGTAATTATTTTGGTACTGCTTTGCTATATCGCTTTTTTGTGTGCACAAATAACTTGGCTAGGTTTATCTAAGTCAACGCAAAGTGCTAATGTAACATTAAATGGTTCAGCAGCTGTTTCATCAACACCGAAAAAGCAAATCGACGTCAAAGCCATTCAATCATTAAATCTCTTCGGGGCTTTCTCTCAACAAAAAGTAGAGCGTGTTGAGGAAGTTGTTGAAGATGCCCCCGAAACACGTTTAAAGCTAATTTTGTCAGGTGTGGTTGCTAGTAGCGATAAAGCGACCGCCGCTGCGGTAATCGAAAGCTCAGGCAGACAAGAAACTTACAGTATTGGTGAGAACATCAAAGGCACTAGGGCAACGTTAGAAAATGTTTTTAACGACAGAGTTATTTTAAAAGTGTCAGGCGGATTTGAAACTTTGATGTTTGAAGGATTAATATTTGATAAAAACGTCAAGCCATCTCAGCCAGACTATAAACAAAAATCAGGACCTCAACGTACTAAAACGTCATTGCAATTAACATCGCCCAATGTTGTCGATCAGCGTAATAATAAATCACTCGCTAAAGTGACTCAGTCATTAAAAGATGATTTAGAGAGTGACCCAGGTAACATTACCGATTATTTGAAAATTTCGCCGAAACGAGAAAATGGCAAAATTACTGGCTATCAATTAATGCCGGCGAAAGATCCAACTTTTTTCCAAAGTGCTGGTCTGAAGTCAGGGGATGTAGCAGTACAAATGAATGGTTTTGATTTGACTGAGCCTCGAGAAGCCGCTCAGGCACTAAAATCTTTAAGAGAACAACGCGAAGTTTCGCTGTTACTTGATCGTAATGGTGACATGACACAAATACTTTTCAGTATAGATAATTAGAATAAAAGGAATAATAAATGCGCAAATTATTAAGCGCACCTTGGTATAAGCGAAGCCTTACCGGGGTTGTTACTGCAGTTTTACTCAATAGTGTTTTGCTCTCTGCAAATATAAATGCGGCTGAATATTCTCCAAATTTCAAAGGCACAGAAATAGCAGAATTTATCAACATTGTTGGTAAAAATTTGCAAAAAACCATGATCGTTGATCCCAACGTTCGCGGCAAAGTTAATGTACGTAGTTATGACTTACTAACTGAAAAGCAATATTATCAATTTTTCTTAAACGTTTTAGAGGTTTATGGCTTCTCTGCGGTTGAAATGGAAAATAATGTTGTCAAAATTATTCGTAATAAAGATGCGAAAACCTCTTCTATTCCAGTCGTGGGTAATGAAAACCCAGGTGCTGGTGATGAAATGGTCACCCGTGTTGTTGAAGTTAAAAACGTTACGGTACGTGAACTTACACCTTTACTGCGTCAATTATCAGATCAAGCAGGCGGCGGCAACGTAGTTAACTATGATCCTGCTAACGTTATTATGCTTACTGGTACTGCCGCGGTAGTTAATCGCTTAGTGCAAATTATTGAACGAGTGGATAAAGCGGGCGACCAAGACGTACAGATTATTAGCTTGAAATATGCATCGGCTGGCGAAATGGTTCGCATAGTTGAAGCAATGAATAAATCTGGCCAAGGTAAAAGCGCTGGCACACCGACATTTTTAATACCTACCATTGTTGCTGATGAACGTACTAACAGCGTTATTGTCAGTGGCGAAGTTAAAGCCCGCGAACGAGTAGCAAGATTAGTTTCGCGCTTAGATAGTGAACTTGAATCAAACGGCAACACGCGCGTTTATCATTTAAAGTATGCAAAATCAGAAGACATGGTGAAAGTGCTACAAGGGGTTAGCGAGTCTATTGAAGCAGAATCATCTTCAACCACTACTGCATCGCGAAAAAGTAAAACCCGTAATGTGAGTATTGATGCTCATGAAGACACTAACACCCTTGTTATTACCGCTCAACCTGACATGTTACGTTCACTCGAAGCGGTTATTCGTCAATTAGATATTCGTCGTGCTCAAGTGCTTATTGAAGCTATTATTGTTGAAGTTTTTGAAGGTGATGGCGTTAACCTCGGTGTGCAGTGGTATCACGAGTCAGGAGCTATGTCGCAATTTACCAATGGTGTTACACCAATAAGTTCAATTGCAGCAGCAGCTGAAGCTGCTCAGTCTACGCCGGGTACATTAGGTTCTACTGTTACGTCAGAAAGTGGTGCGGTTACAGTGAATCCTGATCAACCTGATACAGATGGTGACTACAGTTTAGCTGCTCAAGTGTTAGGTTCAGTCAGTGGTACATTGTTCGGTATTGTAAAAAATGATTGGGGCGCAATTATTCAAGCGGTAAGTTCTGATACTAATTCGAACTTATTGTCTACGCCAAGTATTACTACCCTTGATAATGAAGAAGCATATTTTATTGTTGGTCAAGAAGTTCCTATTATCACGGGCGCTCAAACCGGCAGTAATAACAGTAACCCTTTCCAAACAGTTGAACGTCAGGAAATTGGTATTAAATTGAAAGTTACGCCGCAAATAAACGAAGGCAGTGGCGTGCAATTAACGATTGAGCAAGAAGTATCTTCAGTAAGCGGTGCAACAGGTGTTGATATCTCTATTAACAAACGTGAAATTAAAACCACTGTGATGGCTGACGACGGCGCGACTGTTATTCTAGGTGGTTTGATTGATGAAGACGTGCAAGAAAGTGTTCAAAAAGTACCTATCCTCGGCGATATTCCATTTATTGGTCACTTGTTTAAATCAACAAGCAACACCAAACGTAAGCGTAATTTGATGGTGTTTTTACGTCCAACTATTGTGCGTGATGGCAAGTTAATGAATGATCTAAGTAAAGAAAAATATAACTTCATTCGTGCGCTTGAAATTCAAAAGAAAGAAGATGGTCTTGAGTTATTGTCTGATGAAAAACTGCCTATTCTGCCTGAATGGAATGATCAATTGTCATTACCACCGTCGTTTGATGAATATATGAAAAAGCGTGATGAAAAATCATCGGATGAAAACGAATAACCATGAGCGATATCGATCCAGAAACTCAAGCTTTTGTTGCGGCAAGTGAAAACGAAACTGCGCTTAACGATTCATCAACACTCGCTGTTAGTGACATTATTACAGATGAAGGTATTCGTTATCGTTTGCCTTTTGGTTTTGCAAAACGTAATAGTGTATTGGTCGCAAATGATCATGGTGAATTACGATTAGTTTGCACAGACACTCTCAATGCTGATGTATTGCTAGAAGTGCGCCGAGTATTAAAAGCGCCTTTTACACTTGATTATAAAAGTGCTGAAGAGTTTGAACAATTGCTTACTATTTCATACCAGCGAGACTCTTCAGAAGCGCAACAAATGATGGAAGATATTGGCAATGAAGTTGATTTATATTCACTTGCCGATGAAATGACCGAAACTGAAGACTTATTAGAAAACGAAGACGATGCACCGATTATTAAACTAATCAATGCCATGTTAAGTGAAGCGATCAAAGAGAATGCTTCCGATATACATATTGAAACTTTTGAGCAAGCGCTACAAATTCGTTTTCGTGTCGATGGCGTTTTACGTGAAGTGTTAAAACCTAACCGTAAATTAGCTTCATTACTGGTTTCTCGTATTAAGGTAATGGCAAAGCTAGATATAGCTGAAAAACGTATTCCGCAAGATGGTCGTATTTCCCTAAGAATAGCGGGTAGAGCAGTAGACGTGCGTGTTTCAACTATGCCTACAGGACATGGTGAACGAGTAGTTTTACGTTTACTCGATAAAAATTCAACCCGTTTAGACTTGCAAGACTTAGGCATGACCGATGGCAACCGAGCGCGCTTTTCTGATTTAATTGAAAAGCCTCATGGCATTATTTTGGTTACAGGCCCAACCGGCTCAGGTAAAAGTACGACTTTGTATGCAGGCTTAAGCCAAATAGATAGCAAAGAACGAAATATTTTAACAGTAGAAGATCCGATCGAATACGCTATTGAAGGTATTGGACAAACTCAAGTCAATACGAAAGTTGATATGACCTTTGCCCGTGGTTTACGCGCAATTTTGCGTCAAGATCCTGATGTGGTGATGGTCGGTGAGATTCGCGATTTAGAAACTGCGCAAATTGGCGTACAAGCAAGTTTAACTGGGCATTTAGTTTTATCTACATTACATACTAATACAGCTGCAGGCGCTATTACACGAATGGAAGATATGGGGGTTGAACCTTTCTTACTTTCATCGAGTCTATTAGGTGTATTAGCACAACGATTGGTTAGAACGTTATGTCCACATTGTCGCGAATGCTGCGCTACTTCAGCGGAAGAACGCAAATTACTACAATTAAGTCACGACGATAATGCGCCAATTTATAAAGCGGTAGGTTGTGAAGAGTGTAATTTTAAAGGTTACCGAGGCAGAACAGGTATTCATGAATTGATTGTGGTTGATGAGCAAGTACGAGAATTGATTCATAACGGTAAAGGCGAGCAGGCGATTGAAAAGTTCATTCGTACTACAACACCAAGTATCCGTCGTGATGGCTTTGATAAAGTCATGCTAGGTGAAACCACCATCGAAGAAGTATTGCGAGTTACACGCGAAGATTAATAAAACAAGTTTCTGTGTCTAAAATAAACGCAAAATTGAAGATAAAACTTGGTAATTAACAAGGTATTATAAATTGTAAATTATGGCAGCATTTGATTATCAGGCAGTAGACAGCCGAGGCAAAAACAAAAAAGGGGTTATTGAAGGTGACACCCCTCGTCATGTACGAAATTTACTTCGTGAACAAGGCTTAATGCCTATTGAAGTAACACCATGTTTGCAGAAAAGTAAGCAAACAAATAAAAAGTCTTTTTTTACTGCAGGAAAAAAAATATCAGCTGCCGAGTTGGCACTTATCACTCGACAGTTATCAACGTTGGTTGAATCTGGCTTACCCATAGAAGAGTCACTAATGGCTGTTGGTGAGCAATGCGATAAAAATACCTTAAAAAGTATGATCATGGCTGTGCGAACCAAAGTAACCGAAGGTTATGGTTTAGCTGAAAGTATGGCTGAGTTTCCACAAGTGTTTAATCGCTTATTTCGCGCTATGGTTGCCGCCGGTGAAAAATCAGGCCATCTTGATAAAGTATTAGATCGCTTAGCTGATTACACTGAAAAGCGACAACAACTGCGCTCACAACTCATTCAAGCGTTGGTTTATCCTGTCATAATGACTGTAGTTGCCACAGGTGTTATTGCAATACTCTTGACCGCCGTAGTACCCAAAATTGTTGGTCAATTCGAACATATGGGCGCTAACTTGCCTGCAACAACTAAATTCTTAATTGCTAGTAGTGATTTCCTGCGGGATTATGGCTTATTCATTGTAGTTATTGTGGCGGCGCTTATGCTGCTATGGTCACAGTTATTGAAAAAAGACAGTTTTAAATTTGCTTATCACAAACGTTTTTTAAATATACCGGGTCTTGGGAAAGTGGCAACAAGTGTTAATACCGCAAGATTTGCACGTACATTGAGCATTTTAACCGCTAGCGCCGTTCCTTTATTAGAGAGTATGAAAATTTCTGGTGAAGTACTCGACAACTTATACATTAAACAAAGTGTTAAAGAGTCAACAGACAAGGTGAGAGAAGGAACAAGTTTACGAGTATCGTTAGAACAAACTAAACTGTTTCCACCCATGATGTTACACATGATCGCTAGTGGTGAAAAAAGTGGCCAACTTGAACACATGTTAGGTCGCGCCGCTGATAACCAAGATCGTGAGTTCGAAGCTGTAATGAACATATCATTAAAAGCATTTGAGCCGATATTAATGGTGGTAATGGCGGGTGTTGTATTATTTATCGTTATGGCTATTTTACAGCCAATTCTTCAGTTAAATACGTTAATAGGAAGTTAGAAATGAAAGCAGTAAGAAATGTTCGAGGTTTTACCTTATTAGAAGTGATGGTTGTTATCGTAATTTTAGGTATTTTAGCCAGTATGGTAGTGCCTAACCTTATGGGCAGCCAAGAGCGCGCAAATATGCAAAAGGCAGTATCAGATATTAATGCCTTGGAAACGTCTTTAAGTATGTACAAAATGGACAATTATAAGTACCCAAGTACAGAGCAAGGTTTAGAAGCATTGGTAACGGAAACTGATATTGAACCTATGCCTCGTCGTTTTCCAGAAGGTGGTTATGTAAAACGTTTACCTAACGATCCGTGGGGAAGTGAATATCAATTACTTAACCCTGGAGAAAACGGAGCAATGGACGTATTTTCTATGGGACCTGATGGCGAACCCGGTACAGATGATGATATTGGCAACTGGAATTTAGGCGATTATCAATAATCAAAACTATTGATTATTAATTTGATATGAAACTTAACATAGGCCATCGCCCAAAACTAAATCCGCGTCGTCACCAAGGTTTTACCTTAATTGAAGTGATGCTGGTGATTGTGTTAATTGGTGTGATGGTTTCTGCAATCCAATTTACTTTTTCAGGTAATAAACCTGAACAATTATTAGAACAAAACAGTGCTCGCTTTGCGGGTGTTTTTGACGTCGCTGCAGAATATGGTTTGCTAAATAATGTTGAATTAGGCTTATTCATCGAAGAAAATAGCTATCAATTTCTCGGTTATGACGGCGTCAGTTGGTCACCTATTGCCGATAACCCATTATTTAGCGTGTATACTTTACCTGAAGGTCTTGAGTTAACGCTAGAACTTGATGACTTACCTATCGAAGAACCTCTATTATTCGACTCTTCTGTATTGATCAACGAAGACGAAGAAGAAGACTTTACTGAAACCGAAAAGAAAAAAACCATCCCTCAAGTTTATATGCTCTCTGGCGGTGAAATAACCCCCTTTAGTTTGACGTTTTCATTGGCGGAATTTGCTATTGATGGCGATGAGAATATCAGTTTTAAAGTGACTGGCATATATACAACACCACTTACAATAGAAGGGCCGATAGTGAATGCTAACGCTCGCTAATTGTTATTGTCGCAAGTTGCAAAAAGGCTTTACCTTAATTGAGGTTATGCTGGCGATGGCGGTATTTTCGATCGCTGGTATTGCCATTTTAGGTACTGCAGACACTAACGCACGAAATTTAGGATATTTAGAAAGTAAAATCGTAGCGAGTTGGGTTGCATCAAATCAATTAGTCGAGGTGACACTCGATGATACATGGCCACCAAAAAATAATAAAAAAGGTAAGGTAGAACTTGCTGGGCAAGAATGGTTTTGGCAGCAAAAAGTTATTAAAACAACCGATAATGACATGCGGGCTATTGTTATGGAGGTGCGGCTTGATGAAAAAGATCCCGCAGCATTAACTAGCTTAATGACCTACATATCGAAGCAAAGCCAATGAATACTGCTGATAAAAATTGTCGAGCGTTTAACTCTATTAAGCCTTTTAGATCTAAATCAAGTCATACATCAAGTAAAGGCTTTACCTTATTAGAAGTACTGATCGCCATCGCTATTTTTTCAGTGATCAGCATGGCAAGTTTTAGTATTTTCGAAACCGTACTCAACAGTGATACCGTAACTAAAGAACGCACTGATCGTATAAATGAACTGCAACGGGGTTTTTTAATTATCGAACGTGATATGTTGCAAATAGCTAGGCGAAGTGTGCGCTTAAATGGTGAAGCGCCCCAAACTGGCTTTTTACACACAGATACTGAAAGTTACACCACAAGTGAACAGGCTATTGCTTTTGTTCGTCATGGTTGGACTAATCCAGGGTTACTCTTACCTCGCAGCGATATGCAGTCAGTAGCTTATCAATTAAATGAAAATACGGTAGAGCGGGTACATTTTAACTTTGTTGACGCTGTATTGGGCGAAGAGCCAAAAGTAAGACCATTAATTTCTAAGGTTGAAAACCTAAGTTTTGAATTTTATGATGGAAAAAAGTGGCAAAAAACACGACAGGGCGACAACTTGCCACAGGCTATTGCTATTGAATTAGAAACAAAAGATTACGGTATTATTCGTCGACAATTTATTGTTGCTGGCGATAGTTCGCAAGATGAGGACGATAGCCGTGAGTAAAGTTATAGCTATTAAGTCTATACCCAAAGGGGTTGCGTTAATTACGGTTATGCTGATTATTGCGTTAATCGCTATTTTAGCTACACAAATGACTGCAAGGTTGCAATTACAAATGCAGCGTACAACCAATATTGGCTCCAACCAACAAGCATACTGGTATGCCATGGGGGCTGAGGCATTTGCAAAGCGAGTACTCATTCAATCATTTGAAGCCGATGCCGAAGTAACACATTTAGGACAAGTGTGGGCACAAGGGGAAAATACTTTTCCCGTTGATTTTGGTGAAATAACCGGTGAGATCAACGATTTAAATAGTTGTTTTAATTTAAATGCTCTAAAAGTAAGTGAAGATGACAGTTCAAGTGGTATTGGCAATGCAGCGAAAAAATCACCAGCAAGAACGGCTTTTGAAGAATTGTTAATTGCTATCAGTATTGAAGGTGTCGGTAATTTTGAAGCAGAATATATGGCTGATGCTCTAACCGACTGGTTGGACGCTGATGGTAGTATTTCTAGCTCAGGTGGCGCAGAAGACAGTGACTATGCCGCGAAAGAGTTTCCTTACCTAGCCGCTAATAATTATATTGCCAGTATTGCAGAGCTAAGAGTGATTGAACACTTTAGCGTTGATGTCATTGAAAAGTTGAAAGACTTCGCCTGTGTATTGCCGAATACGAATATGAATAAAATAAACATTAATACCATTGCACAAGATCAGCCTGAAATACTTGTAGCCATGTTAGGGATAAGTCAAAATGAAGCATCACAAGCTTTGTCTTCCCGTGGTGAAGAAGGCTTTAAAAATATTGATGAATTTTTTACATTACCTGAACTGAGTGAAGCTAAAATTACACCAGAGCAAAAACAACTTTTTTCTGTGAAAAGTGAATACTTTAACCTTAGAACAACAGCAAGCTTTAATAATAGTTACTTTGCTTTAAATACCATTATGAAAGTAGACGATAAAAATAATATAAGTGTGATCAGTCGCATCATAGGACGAGAGTAATGGGTGAAACCTTATTTATCCGTTTAGGCAGCCAAGCTGAAAGTAGAATTCACTGGCTGATTAAAACCAACGGACAAGAAGATATTATAGCAAGTGGTGAGTTGCCTAACGCAGGTGAACTAACTCAGCTAACTGAAAAATCAACAACACGAGACGTGGTCGTTTTTGTACCGGCAAGTGATATTGCTATTAAGCGACTAAAAGTACCAGGCTCATCTCAAAGAGCTACCCGTGCAGCAGCTCCCTACATGTTAGAAGAAATGCTAGCACAAGATGTTGAAGAGATGTGTTTTGCTTTTAGTGAGACTAAACAAGACGATCAAGGGCATAATTGCTTTGTTGCTGCGCTTGAGCGTAAACAACTAGACACTTGGTTGCAGTGGTTAGCAGAAGCAGAAATATTTTCTAAAGTATTAATTCCTGATGCACTTGCATTACCTGTTGAGCCCAACATTAGCAGTGCTGTTATGCTTGGCGAGCAGGTATTAATTCGGTTAGGTGAATGGCAAGTTATGTCATTCGAAGCCAATGCATGGCCAGTAGTTGCTAATTACTTTCAAGGTTTAAGTGAAGATAGCCAAGTGATCAACGCTTATTCGGTTTTATCTGAAGTACCTGCTGATTTAACCATTGAGTATTTACCTGAAGACTTACCTTTAGCTATTTTAGCGAATAATCATTCTCGTAAATTCAACTTGTTACAAGGTGAATTTCAAGTAAAAGAAAAACGCTCTGCAGATACGGTAAATTGGCTTTGGGTTGCCGGTATCGCATGTTTAGCACTGGTATTGAATTTTGGTCTCAAAGGCGCTGAATTATATAGCTTATCTAGTCAGCAATCAGTTATTGAAGCTGAAATCATCGAAAAATATAAAACTGTTTTTCCTGAAACTAAGCGGGTTAAAATCTCGACGGTGCGTTCACAATTACGTCAAAAACTTGCTGAAGTGGGCGATAGTGATGACGTAGCTGGCTTTTTAGCTTTATTAGTTAAGCTTGAGCCGGCACTAGCTAGTGTGCCTGAGATTAAACCTCAAACATTGAAATTTGATGGTAAACGTCAAGAAGTGCGTATGCAAACTATCGCTAAAGATTACCAGTATTTTGAAAAGCTTAAAGTCGCCTTTGAAAAAGCAGGCTTAGCGGTTAATTTAGGTGCACAAAATAATCAAGGTGATCAAATTTCTGGTTCATTTAGTATTACAGATACTTCTTCGAAGGGGCGCTCATGAAAGCATGGTGGCAGCAGTTAAATATTCGTGAGCAACGTTTAGTGTTAGTTATGTCGGTAGTAATTTCTATATTTATTTTATATGGCCTTATTTGGCAACCGCTGAATGAAGGCATCGACAAACAAAAGTTAACACTTGAACGCCAGCAAGAGTTGTTGACGTGGGTTGAAGAAAATACCCAGCGTTATCAACAAGCAAAACGCAATGCTCGTGCAAGTTCAGGCGCGAGTTTGTCGAGTATTGTTAATCGCACTTCTAGAGCGAATAATATTATTATTACCCGTATGCAACCTCAAGGTGATGAGCTACAAGTTTGGATTGATGAAATATCATTTAATCAATTATTAACTTGGTTAGAACAATTAGCCAGCAGAGATGGTCTACAAGTAAAAAATATAGATCTCAGTTTAGCTGACCAACAAGGTGTGGTTCGCGTTCGTCGATTACAGTTAGGAAAGAGTTAATGAAAAAGAAGTTTGCTTATACAGCAATTTTTTTCACCGCATATTGTGTTTTTATTTTAGCCTTAATGCCAGCCAGTTGGGTAGTGTCGCAAATTAAGCTGCCAAAGAACGTAGCACTTGGTGCGGTTGAAGGTAGTGTTTGGCATAGCGAAATTAAGCAAGTCATGATTGATGACGTTATTATTAATCAAGTACAAAGCTCATTGTCGTTAATCTCAGTATTAATGCTGAACCCTAAACTTGACATTAATTTTGGCAATGCGTTGGTCAATGGGCCAGAAGGGAAATTAACCATCAGTGGTTTATTGTCTGAAATGGTGGTTGAAGACGCACAAATAAATGTTGCCGCGAATACGGTAGCAATGCGACTTAACTTAGCGATTGATGTTATTGCCCATGAACAACTTCAGCTGAATATTTCGCGTTTTATTATTGGTGCGCCGGTTTGTAGTGAACTTCAAGGTGACTTAAAGTGGCGCAATGCTGCTGTAACGGCTTTTGAAGAAAAAGTTCAGCTAGGTGAGCTTGCAGCGAAATTAACCTGTGATAACGGTGAACTTATTGCTGATATCGACCCTAAGAATAACTTAGGGCTAAGTTATCGTGCTGCGTTAAAGCAAGGTGGACGTTTCTCGGGTAGTGGCTATTTAACACCTGCAGAGAAGTTTCCTGAGCAATTAAAAGCCGTATTAAGCTTTTTAGGAAAACCAGATAGTAAAGGCCGATACCGTTTAAAAATATAAGTTATTTCTACTATGAATGGCAATTTTAGATTGTCTTTCATAGGCTTACACTTTTATCCTCGCTAAAATATATACCCTACACCCGTTTGTTAATGTCGCTCATGATAAGTCATCTTGAGCGTATTTATTATTAACGACAACACTGATTTCACTATTTAGTACAGCAGTCTCTCTAAATTTCGCATAATTAAATCGTCTCTAGTTTAATTTATGAAATATCCTGCGATTACTTTAACTATTCAATCCATTAAGCAATTTATAATCTATGGTTAAGCGTAATCAGTACAGACTATATTTTGAGGATAAATGGTGTTTATAGAAAAATTCTGCTTTTGTGTGACTAAATAATGACGGCTTCCTGATTTTTGTAACTAATACATAATGGCTTGTAATACTTTCATAAAAAGTATCTGTGAGATATGCCTATGTTAGATATTTTTATTTATTTTCAATAGTTTAGTTAGTGGTCTAAGTTTTGCAAACACATGGGGGAGTGCTTTAGTTTGAGCACTGTTTACCACCTAATTTGAAATTATAGGAGATCAACTATGAACAAAGATACTTTTGAAGGAAAATGGAAACAAGTAAAAGGTGAAGCCCAAAAGCAATGGGGCGATCTAACCAATGACGACATGGATATAATCAATGGTCAGAAAGAAAAATTAGCTGGCAAGATTCAAGAGCGTTATGGCAAGTCTAAAGAGGAGGCAGAAAAAGAGGTTGATCGTTTTTGTAAGGATAATGATTGCCAATAACTGTAATACTTTAGCTTAAATGTATACCTATATTTGGGCTGACAGCTTTTATAAGCTATCAGCTCAACTTATAATGTCAGAACAAATATTAATGACTGACTAAATTAATTATTGATAGCGATAAAGTGAAAAAAACCAATATAGCCGGGCTTATCGGTAAATAGTTTGCAGAGCTAATCAGCTCAAAACGTGCAGAAATAGAGGCCAACCTATATGAGTTCAAGTAATGAAATAATGCACCCAAAAGAATTTTCGCTAGCAAACTGGTGGCAGATAACCAAGCGCGTTATGCATAAAGTTGAACAAGATAACATGTCACTAATAGCTGCAGGTGTTGCGTTTTACTTCTTATTAGCGATGTTTCCATTATTAGCGGCATTGGTTTCTATGTATGGCCTTTTTACCGATCAACAAACCCTTCTTCAACATATGAGCCTTTTGGTTGGCGTAATCCCCGAGCAAAGTAGAGAAATATTAGAAGCGCAGATTGAAAGTTTATTAGCGACAGATAATAGTGCATTAAGTGTGGGGTTTGTTTTTAGTTTTTTATTAGCTATTTGGAGTGGCGGCAAAGGCTCTGTAGCATTGATTACTGCATGTAATATAAGTTATAAAGAGGGGAAAACACGTTCATTTTTAAAAATGATTATCGTGCGTACAATGCTAACGTTGGCAACAATATTAACAATGCTGTTGATGTTACTTATGATTGTTATTATTCCATTCGCGTTGAGTATGCTTGACGAGACAAGCCAATCTTTACTAAGTTGGGTGACATGGCCAATTTTATTGATTCTATTTAACTTATCGTTAGCAAGCTTATACAAATATGCACCACATCGCGCATCTGCAAAATGGCGTTGGACCACACCAGGTGCGGTATTAGCGACCTTATTTTGGCTTGTAGGATCTTATTTTTTCAATTTGTACATTACCGAATATGCCAGTTATAACGAAACATATGGCTCAATGGGCGGCGTCGTTATTTTATTGATGTGGTTTTATGTCACCGCTTTTACTATCTTATTAGGCGCTGCGATAAATGCCGCGGCAGAACTGCAAACTGAAGAAGATACAACTACGGGAGACGAAAAACCCAAAGGTAAAAGAGGAGCTTACGTTGCTAACAATGGCCCTAGTGATCTGAAGCAATAAGTTTTTTTGTTAGCCATTAACCGCGTTTACTAACTTGCTTGGAAAACGTTGGAGAATAACGAGCGGGTAAAATGATATTTGGCCTTGGTTAAATTAACTGTCTTAACTATCTGTCTGAACTATCTGTCTTAACCAAGGCGAGTCATCGTAAAACTATGAATTAATTATTTGGTGTACTGTTATTTATTTCAGCTAGTAAAACACGATAGTCAGTAATTGACGGGTATTCTTTAAATACGTTTTCAGCTTGTTTACTATCAGGGTTAGCTACTGCTAATAAGTGGCCAATACCATATTTTTTAGCTGAATCGAGTATCACTAAGCTGTCATCAACAAATAGTGTGCTTTCTAGTTCAAAACCATGTTTTTCTTGTAGACGCTGCCAGAGTAATTGCGACTCTTTTGTGACACCGAATTCGTGCGTTGAGTAAAGCGTATCAAAGTATTTATCTAACGATGTGCGTTCTATTTTGAGCGATAAGCTATCAGGATGAGCGTTGGTAACAAGCACGATATCACGACCAGATGCTTTCAATGCAACTAGAAAGTCATGTGCATCAGTTCGTAATTGAATTAAGTGCTGAATTTCACGCTTTAAGTCGGTTATTGATAATTGAGTTTGTTCGGACCAGTAATCTAGGCAATACCAGTCGATTGTACCTGCTACTTTTTCGTAGTGTGACATTAACGACGCTTTAGCATCAATCAAGCTTAAATCGTGTAATTCACTGTAGCGTTGTGGTAAATGGTGTAGCCAAAAGTGGTTGTCAAAATGTAAATCGAGGATTGTGCCATCCATATCCAGTAAAACAGTTGAAATTTTTGACCAATCAAGCATAGATTTTTCCCTTGAAACACGTTTATTATAGAATGTCTCAATGAGACTGATGGTAACTATGCAATTAAATAATTACCCCAACGGCTATTATACCCAAGCAGTATGGTTATGTATTCAATGTTATCGTGCTATGGTTAAACTTTAGCTTTTCTAGATGAAAAACATCACTTAAGTTGTTGCAATAAAGGGCGTTATGACAACAAAAAAAGTATTACCAAAAATTACTGCGCGTAAGCAGGTTGCCAAAAGTCACTTATTTACTATTGAACAAGTTGACCTCACATTCAGTAATGGCGAAAAGCGAGAATATGAACGCATGTATGGTAAAGGTCGTGGGGCAGTGATGATTGTACCTATGCTTGATAAACATACTATGTTGCTCGTACGAGAGTACTGTGGCGGCACGCATACCTACGAGCTTGGTTTCCCAAAAGGCCTAATTGATGCCGGCGAAACTGCCGCACAAGCCGCTAATAGAGAATTAAAAGAAGAAGTTGGTTATGGTGCTGAGACGTTAACGTCAATTCACACTGTTGCCATGGCTCCAGCATTTTTTGATGCTAAAATGACGATATTTCTTGCAGAGAATCTTTATGCTGAAAAACTGCTGGGAGATGAACCCGAAGCCTTAGAATTAGTACCTTGGCCACTTGCAAATCATCATGAATTATTGCAACAGCAAGACTTCAATGAGTCGCGCAGTATTGCCGCTTTATTATTAGTAAAGGATCACTTAGGAGCTATTGTATGAATCATGAAAAGTTATTATCAGTGGCGCTTGAAAGTGCTAAAAAAGCGGGACAAGAAGTTGCACGCTTTTATAAACAAGGCAACTTTACTGCCGAGATAAAAGAAGATAACAGTCCTGTTACCAGTGCCGACATCGCGGCAAATGATATTTTAATGGATGAATTAAAAAGGCTAACCCCTGACATTCCTATTATTTCTGAAGAAGTTGGAGCTTTAGGGCTAGCACAGCGCAGTAAATGGTCTCGTTATTGGCTGTTAGATCCTATCGATGGCACGGGGGAGTTTATTGCTGGCAGTGGTGATTTTGCGGTTAATGTTGCGTTAGTCGAGAACGGATGGCCAAGCATTGGTGTTATTCATGCTCCGGATCACCAATTAACTTACTATGCTCAAAATAATTTAGGCGCTTTTAAAGAAAATGATGTGGGTAGCCATAAAATACAAGTGGCACACTATGATGGTCAACGTCGTATAAAAGTTGCTATCAGCCGCCGGCAAGATATCAACTTAATGGGGCAGTATTTAAATGATAAATATGATTTTGATCATGTCGCTTTAGGAAGCTGCTCGTTAAAAAACTGTTTAATTGCCGAAGGTGGTGCTGATTGTTATTTACGTGTTGGACCTACCGGTGAGTGGGATACTGGCGCAAGTCACTGTATAATTGAACAAGCCGGTGGCAGCATAATCGATAGTGAATTTAAACCATTAACGTACAATCAGCGTGAAACGTTAATGCAGCCTGATTTTATCTCGTTAGGAAATAAAGAAATTCCTTGGCAAGATATTATTAAGCCGCATAGAGCAAAGCGTTTATAAATAACAACGCTTAAGCCCAGTTCATAAATACACAGTGTTAGTTGTTATTAGTAAATTAGCTCGAAATAAACTTATCTTACATGGAGAAAATCATGCGTAAAACATCCTCAATATTAATTTCCCTACTGTTGACAGCAACAGTAAGTTTACCTGCATTAGCTGCATGGAAACTCGACAATGCAAATTCTGAGCTGAGCTTTATATCCGTTAAAAAAGCGAATATTGCCGAAAATCATAACTTTGCAAAGCTTGCTGGTAATATCAACGAGCAAGCACAAGTAAATATCAGTGTTGACCTTACCAGCGTTAATACTAATATTGCTATTCGTGATGACCGAATGAAAAAATTCGTTTTTGAAAGCGATAAATATAGCACAGCAAATTTTACTGCGACGCTTGATAAGTCATTACTCAATAACCTAACCATTGGTGCAGATAAAAAGCTTAGCGTTAGCGGCGTAGTGGATTTTCATGGTGAGCAGCAAACTGTAACGATTGAAGTCAGTGTCATCAAGTTAAGTGCGGATAAAATATTGGTTAATACTATCAAGCCATTTTTTATTCAGGCAGATGCATTTGGTATTGTAGCTGGTATCAATAAGCTCAAAGAGTTAGCCTCTTTACCTAGCATCGATTACGTTGTGCCGGTTAGCTTTTCGGTTACCTTCATACGATAATATTTGTCGTAAGAATTAATTAAAGGCACTGAATTAGTGCCTTTTTTAATGCCTAACATATAGTGCCTTATGATTCCTCTGTGCTTTCTTCGCTGTCTTCAACAAATTGGTCTTTTGGGAGAATATTAACCGTTTCATGAAGTTCAGAGTACACCAATAATGCTGTACCTTGCTTTAATTGCTGATGAACTTGGGCTATTTTTTCATTAAGTGATACATCTTCACTACCATACTCTGTTCCTTCACGGAGGACAAAGTTTTCGATAATGGCGCTTAATGTTTCTTCTGACAATTGTTCTAGTGGGATGATCATAAATATCTCGTAAAAAACTCAGGTATACGTTGCTCTAACCAATATCTTGGCTTGAACGGATTATTACCACTGATGAAACCTACATGACCACCTTTAGCGCTGACTTCAAATGTCATTTGTTTAGGCAACGAAGTAATCGCAGTGGTATTTACATGACATAAAAATGGGTCATCGGTTGCATGAATAATTAAACAAGGTGTAGTTATCTGTTGCAACACATCCCTGCCGCTAGCTTGCTTATAATAGTCATTCGCATCAATAAAACCGTTTATTGGCGCAGTAACCATTTGATCAAAGTCTCGAATTGAACGCACACTATTTAGCCGTGTAGTGTCTATATTATGTAACAAGTTAGCTTTTATTTTTTCAACTGTACTTGCTCTAAGCATATCCACTAAGTACTTTTGATAAACACGAGAAAAACCACGGTTAATTCGGTTACTACAACTTGATAGGTCAAGTGGGGCGCAAATGACACATGCAGCTTGATAGATATTTTGTTTTTGCTGAGCTAAGTATTTAGTCAGTACATTCCCGCCTAATGAAAAGCCAACAATCGCTTTTTTTGCCTCAGGGTAGTTACTGGCAAGGTATTGGCTAAAGTAGTCAACATCACAAGTTTGGCCGCTATGGTAAGACTGAGGCATACGGTTTGGTCGACCGCTACAGCCTCTAAAGTGCATTAACACACCTACCCAACCTTGTGCTTTAATCGCGCTTAACATCCCTTTTGCGTAGTGGCTGTTCTTTGAGCCTTCAAGTCCATGTAATACGGCGATAATTGGACGAGTGCATGCTGAGTTAACCTGTTCTGTCCAAGCTAAATCTACAAAGTCACCATCGGGTAATTCTAACGTTTCATTGGTTGTATCTATGGAGTGGCCACGTCTAAAAAACTTAGCGGCAATGGTTTGTAAATGGGCGTTTTTTAGCCACCAAGCTGGGCTGAAAGAGCTTTTGGTAAACATAATGCGGTAATAGCGAGTTATACAAAAAATTTATTGTACGTTAAATTTTTGCTCATGCCCACCGTTTGGCGATAAGTGAGCAATGAGCGTGACCACTTAAGTTTTCATTATGACATTTGTGAAACATCTTTAAGGCGTATCTTCACTGATATGTTTTAAAAAGTAATAAACGTAAAAACTACAAATGCCTATTACAGTAGCTAAACCAATAAATGACATGATGACCACGGGATCGTTTAATAGCATATCGACAAAATTCATCACAAACTCCAAAAGTATTTAAGTAGGTATGGCCACTATTATAAATAACACTTAAATAAAGCTTATTGATTTGGATCATGATCATTGCCACTTTTTGTATTAATGAAAGTGAGGCGGGATAGTAGCAGCTAATAAATAGCACATGCTTACGTTTATCAGACTAACTAATTATGTTGTAACTCAGTGGAGTAAAGCCGAACTATTGAAAATTGAAGATAAAAATAAACCCGCTAGGATAATAAGCGGGTTTATGTTGGTTAACTGCTTTGGGGATATGCTTATATTAAGAAATAACCGTTAAGATTTTTGTCTTAATTTTAATTCTCGTTGTTGGATTATTTTACGATAAATAGCATCGGCTTTTTCACGACTCTCTTTTATCTCATCAACGGTTAATTTATGTTCGTCCATATCGCGACTTTTTTCAGCCATACGATAAGCATTTTTAGCCGCAATAATATTCCAGATATAAGACATTCTAGTACTCTTAGCGACGCCTTTACCTTCAAAGTACATCAAGGCAAGGTTAAATTGTGCTAAGGCATAGTTTTGATCCGCCGCTTTTTGATACCAACGAGATGCTTGCAGGTAATCGCGTTGAACACCACTTCCGTTATAAAGCATCACCCCTAAATTAAATTGCGCTCGGGGTAAGTCTTTATTTGCGGCTTTTTCCATTAATGCATAAGCAGAGTTTAAATCCTTTTTAACGACCTCTCCTTCACTATAAAGCAACGAAAGATCGAACAAGGCTTCTGAGTAATTTTGTGAAGCGGCCTGATGAAGAAGCTCCAACGCCTTCGTTGGGTTTTTAATTACTCCGTAACCGTTTAAATAAATTAACGCCATTTGATATTGCGCAGGAGCATATTCTTCAGCAACTAATGGCTCAAACTCTGCAATCGCGGCTTTAAACTCACCACGGTTTAGCTCGTATATACCTAAATCTAAATCAGCACTAAAGGCAGAGCTTTGTGTAAAAAGGGCAAAACTGATTGCTAGTAAGGTCAATTTTTTCATAATAATGTCCTATATTGTGGTGTTGTCGCGATCGAACGCAGTGACAATTTTTTGCTGCGATCTATTAAGTGTAGCAATAAATTTATAATGCTTGTGACATTATCTCTTCTATTTGTTCTTCAAGGTCAAGCCACTGCATTTCATTTGTTTCTAAATCTTGGGTCAGTGTTGCTTGGCGTTTCAATAATTCTGTTAACTTTGTTTTGTGCTCAGCTTGGTATATCTCACTATCAGCCAATTGTGCTTCAACCTCAGTTAATTCGTTTTGATACTTTTGTACCAGCTTTTCAAACTTATCAGCCTGTTTACGCAGAGGTGATGCTTTTTTACGTAATTCAGCTTGCTCTTTACGTTGCTGTTTTTTATCTACTTGTGGCTCAGTAATTACTTTATTCGTTTTGACTGTTTGCTTTTTATCATCGTTGAGCCATTGTTGGTAATCATCAATATCACCGTCAAACTCTGTTACCTGGCCGTTAGCAACGATATAAAACTCATCTACACACGACTCTAATAAGTATCTGTCATGAGCAATAAGAATAATTGCACCGTCAAAGTCTTGCAGAGCTAACACCAATGCTTGACGCATTTCTAAATCAAGGTGGTTAGTTGGCTCATCTAATAGCAACAATTGTGGCTTTTCTAAGACAATAAGGGCTAAGACCAAACGCGCTTTTTCGCCGCCAGACATGGTGCCAACTTTATCTAAAGCTTGGTCGCCACTAAAGCCAAAACGGCCTAAAAATGATCTCGCTTGTAACTCGGTAATATCCGGTTTTGCTCGCGTTATATGTTCAATCGCACTACTAGGTAAGTGCAATTGCTCAAGCTGGTGCTGAGAAAAGTAGCCCACACGAAGATCTTGCGCACAATAACGCTCACCTTGAAGTAATGCTAAATCACCAGCAAGTGATTTAATTAAGGTTGATTTACCTGCACCATTACGACCTAGTAAGCCAATGCGACTGCCTGGCACTAAAGTCATACCTACATCTTCCAAAATAATAGCTTCATCGCTATAACCACATTGGCTTTCGGTTAATGCCAATAATGGATAAGGCAGGGTATCTGGCTGCTCAAAGCTGAAAGTAAATTGGCTATCAACATGGGCTGGCGCTAAGTCAGGTAACTTTTGTAAACGTTTTAATCGGCTTTGTGCTTGTTTTGCTTTACTGGCTTTTGCGCGAAAGCGGTCAACAAAAGAGGTTAAATGCGCCACTTCTTTTTGTTGCTTTTGATACTGAGCATCTTGCTGGGCTAAATGCTCGGCACGTTGACGTTCAAATGCGCTGTAGTTACCAGAATAAAGTTTTGCAGTTTGGTGTTCAATATGGAGTATTTGGCCAATAACATCATCAAGAAAATCACGGTCATGCGAAATAAGTACTAGGGTGCCGGTGAACCTTTTCAGCCAGCGCTGTAGCCAAATAACTGCGTCTAAATCTAAATGGTTGGTGGGCTCATCCAGTAATAATAAATCAGCACGACTTATCAAAGCTTGGGCTAAGTTTAAGCGCATTCTCCAACCACCAGAAAATGACTTTACTGGGTTTGCTAGTTGTTCTTGTACAAAACCTAAACCGTGTAATAACTCGCCTGCTCGTGCTGGTAAACTGTAGCCATTAACGGTGTCAATTTGGTTGATAATGGTTGCTTCAAGAGTCCCGTTATCGTCAGCGCGTGCTTGATCTAATTTGGCTTCTAATTGTCGGAATTCAATATCTCCATCCATAACATAATCTAAAGCCGATCGATCGAGCGCTGGCGTTTCTTGCTTAACGGTAGCAATTTTCCAGCTTGTTGGCATAGAAAGGTTACCCATATCAGCAGGTAGTGCACCTAATAAGCTCGCGAATAAAGAAGATTTTCCACAGCCGTTCGCCCCAACAAGCCCAACCTTATGATTTGGATGTATAGTAAAACTTGATGATTTTATGAGGTATTTTGCGCCTCGGGCTAAACTTAAATCTGTAGCTATGATCATTTATCGTGTCTCATTTTAATGCAGGTTGCTATTGTCGCTTTTCCTTAGGGGGTTGTTCAAGGTAAAATAGAAGCACTGAGCAGATATCTTGCTAAATCTAATTAAATATTTAATAAAATTGAGTGAAAAAGTGAAAAAACGATTTATAGCCGGAGCAACATGCCCAAAATGTAAAGAAATGGACACCATGGGACTCGTTAAGGAGCATGGAGTTGAAACCGTAACTTGTGTAAGTTGTGGGCACCAAATGTCGCAACCTGAAGAGCATGTAGTGCAAGAAGTTAGACCAAATGAGCAAGTTATTGGGATTTTTAAACAAGAGTAACTTTTCTTGCATTGTTAACAGTACTTTTAGCTAGGCTTGATAATATCAGCGTTATCAGACAAAAAGCGTTGTGCTGTCATGTGCAAAAGTTATGGAATAATTAGTAGGGTGACATCAAAAGTGACGAGAATAAATTACGGCATTTGAAAAGCGTTAACACTCAAAATTAAAAAGTTAACCTAAGCACTAAACAGGTTAACTTTTATATACTTATTAGAATCTTACGCACTGGTATTAATAATAGAGTCACTTTCTTCAAGATCAAATTTTTCAAAAACTTTCGCTAATATTGACTGTTTGTTTTCATCACTCAGACTATTGCCATTATTAGATGCTAGAGTTTCTTCTAGTAACTCAGATAGGTAATCCACCATTGAAGTAATTTCTTCTGTGCTTTGTTTTGGCGGCGGGGGTGGCGGTGGTCTACTACCTTCAGAAACATTGGCGAGTTCACCTATGCTTTTGGCGTCAAAACCTGCGCTAGATAATGCTTTTTCAAGTGCAGCACCCGGTTGAATATTAGCTTGTGAAAATGTTTCTATAATACTCAAAGCATCTTCTTGACTAAGGTTTTCAGTATCAAATTCAGATAAGGTCTCAGAAATTAACGACTGCTGATCTGCGGTTAAACTTTGCTCTGTTCTAGCGGGCGGGGGCGGCATTGAACTGCCCAAATTAGTTGTATTAATCAATTTATTTTCCTTAGCGCTTTTGTTTAGCCGGTGGGCGGTGGTTTTTAAACTCTGTTTTACTAATAACACCGTTACTATCGCTGTCGATATCATCAAAAATGCTTTGATGATCACCATTTGGCAAATCTTGCTGAGAAAATTCGTCAAAGTCGACTTCATCATCGCCATTAATATCTATTGATGAAAAAGCGGGTGGAGGTCCTGGTCGGCCTCGGTTTTGTTCTTGTGCTTGTGCCGGAGTTTGACTAAATATAACGAATAGTAACGCCGTGGCTAATACGGTTTTTGATTGCATATACATAATATGTTGTTAATCCTTATCCCAAATTCGGATATAAGGTTATCAACAGAAAATGCAAAAAATGTGCAAATAAAAAGAAAAGTCAGTTAAATTTTGTAACTTAAGCATTAAAGCATTAAAGCACTAAACGATAACCTGTACCGTAAACTGATTGTATCCAGTCTTTGCCATTACTAATGTCACTGAGTTTTTTACGTAATTTTTTTATGTGGCTATCAATGGTGCGATTATTGACGATACGATCATCTGAATACATATTTTGCATGAGTTGATCTCGGGTAAAAATACGTTCGGGTTTACCTGCTAAAGGTTTTAACAGTTGAAATTCAACAGAGGTAAGCGATACTTCGTGATGATGAAACGACACGGTAAGCCGATGTTCATCGAGTATCAGTATATCGGAAGTATTATCAAGTGTTTGTGTTCGTCTAAGTACCGCCTTCACTCTTGCAACGACTTCACGCGGGCTAAAGGGTTTGCAAATATAGTCATCAGCGCCTAACTCTAAACCGAGCAAACGGTCTATTTCTTCTACCTTAGCGGTCACCATCAAAATAGGGACATTTGAAAACTGCCTGATTTCTTTGCACAAATCTATACCATTTTTACCTGGGAGCATAATATCAAGCAATATAGCTTTCGGTTGATTTTTTTTAACCCAATCAATAACGTCATCACCATGATGAATTAAGTGCGGACTATATTCAGTAAGTGCAAAATAATCTGCCAGTAAATTAGCAAGTTTAACTTCATCTTCTACGATTAATATCGAATCTGGCATAGGTTTTCTCTAAGCTAAAGGTAAGGTAATGATAACCGCTAAACCGCCTGAAACAGACTTTTCAGCACTAATTTCTCCTTGGTGAGCGATAACAATATGCTGACAAATAGATAAGCCTAAGCCAAAGCCACCTGTTTCTCGATTTCTCGAATCTTCTACGCGATATAAATATTCAAATAAATGTACAAGATGCTGTTCATCAACACCAATGCCATTATCTTCAAACTTTATGGTAACAGTGCCTTTGTTATTTCCGGCTGAATTTTCTTCTAATTTATTAACCGTGACCGAAACGCTAAGTTCACTTGCTTTCGAGTATTTAATACAATTATTAATAATATTTTCAAATAATTGATAGAGCCTAGTTTTGTCAGCATAAATATTAACTTCTTTAGTATTTAATTCAAGCACAAGTGCAATTTTGGCATTTGATAAATAACCACGATACTTACCTGCTTCGTGCTGAATTAATTGCATTAAATCTTCATGTTGTTTGCGATAACCCATACCGCCGATATCAGTACTGGTTAGTTGATTTAAATCATCAATTAAACACTGTAAATGTTTTACTTCGTCATTAGCAGAAGCAATATTACTATGGGTTAAGGGTCTAACGTTGTCGAGCATGGCCTCTAACTCGCCACGTAGTATAGCGACAGGGGTACGTAATTCATGCGATATATTGGCTAACCAGCGTTTTCTTGCACTTTCATTTTTAGCGAGTGTTAATGCTAATTCATTGTAATCACGACTTAATTCATTGAGTTCATCTTTTCTGTTTAACTGAATTGATTGTTGATAATCGCCTTGGGTAAGTTTATGCATACCACGAGTAATGAGCTTAATCGGTTCAACAATATGTCGAGCAATAGGAAAGGTAACCAGCGCAACAAGGCTCATAACCAAAAAGGCAATTAGCCATAAATATTCTTGTTGTTGCTCAATAAACTCAACTTCATAACCTTGTGTGAGTTGATTACGTTTTGAAATAGCAAAAAAACCTACCACACGCCCCTCAACTTCGATAGCGACCTTTTTATACTCTAAAGTTGGCAGGTAAATGCCGACAACTACCGTTTCGTCAGCAGTTAGCAATGCGTAATGCGCTTCACCTTTGGGTGGTCGAGGAGGCATGTTATCAAAATTATTATGACGAGGAGGAGGCCTTTTCTCAGGCGAGCTCGGTTGAAAACGTGGTTTATTAAATGGCTTTCTGTCGCCTTTAGCAGGTCGGTGATTTTTTTCGACGTCAAAGTCACTGTCTGCAAGTTGTTGAGAAATTAATTGATGAAACCTGCGGTGTTCTCCGGTAATGGAGCGCCAATTATTTTCAACTTTATATTCATCAGCTAGTTGAGTTAGAACCGGTTGTAATGTTTCTACTTCTTTCGAAATAACATATTCAACCATGCCTTTATCAATGCTCCACTGCATTAGCGAAACCAAAACGGTAACTAATACCAAGCTAAAGCTAAAGAGAAAGAGAAAGAGTTTATTTTGAATTTTCATAGTACATTTATAATCTTAAAATTTGTTAAAAGCTCGGTTTTATTTCGACTAAAGCGAATTAAATTAAGCACATTAGAAAATGTAAAAAGCTTAAAATCAATGGGACTGAGTCAAAGTTCTAATATATAAGTAGGGATAACATATCAAAACAATGTGCAAAAAATATGCATTTTTTTAATTATTTTGATTACTATAATTTACATATAAAGACTAAAGCCATGAACAAATGACACAACTTATTGTTTATAGTCAGTAGTAAAATAAATGGCTAATGGAGTAATTTGGTTTAAGTTTGAACGTTAAAAATATTAGCTCAGAGGTACATGAGAATTAATTGTCAGAGCTGTAATTACCGCTATCTAAAAAGAGTGATAACGGCATGTAATATAAACTATCCCTATAACCATCGGCGAACGTTAGCTTGATATGTTTTATAATTACTGGGAAAAATTTCTGCTAAATGTTGTTCTTCAACAGTGGCCTGTTTGAACAAAGTATACAAACCAATAATAAGGCACACTAAAGTAAATAAAGACGGTAATGCTAGAAAAAATCCTAATTGTGATAATGCCACACTGACAAAAATTGGGTTACGAGAGTACTTAAAAAAGCCATCAGTAATTAACCCATCAAGGCCTTTTGGGTCGACACCAGAGCGCCACTTTTGCTTCATACTAAAGTGGATGATTATCGTCATTAAAAAGCCAAAGGTTAACAGTATATTGCCCAGTATAAGAACAAGGGCATTATCGAAATTCGTTATTAAACCTAGGTATTCATCAAGCGCAGGAAAAAATAACCTAACTACACAAACCATCCAAATTGACACTCTGAAGAGTCGAAATGTCATGTGGTTCCACCAATGCGAGCAAAAGCGTTCGCCGGGAAACACTAGTCCTGTGTTAATGCTTTTTTGTGCCGTTATAATTCTAACAGTATAAAAAAGTGCAACAGCGGAATAAAAAACAGCCAAGTATAAGCGCGTAAACTCTATTATTGAAGAAGTGTTATCAAGAGATATCATATGTATTGATCAAGATTCATTTATGTAAGAAAAATAATCTAGCGTTTATTAAGTCACTAGATTTAGGCTTATTCGAGAAAAATTATGAGAGTAAATTTTTTTAATAAGACTTTACTACAGGTTTTGAAAAGAAAACAAACGGTATTGCTAATGGCCCCAAAATAGCGCCCAATATTGCCCAAAAGTTAGTTTTAGCGCCTTTGTATTTGGCAACGGCATAACAAATAAAAATGCTAAGAATATTTAAAATAAATAAAACAGTCATAGTGTACTCCTTGTAAACCTAAAATATTATACGTACTAAATAGTTGGTGTGAGCAAATAAAATTGCTTGTCACGGTTTGCCGTATTATTTTTTGCTAGCACAACCATGTGCCTTTAATACCCTTTCTTTAGAAGCTGGATATTGTTTTAATGCCTCAATTGGTCGAATAGGGCGCTTGACTAAATTACCTGAACAATTAGGGCAAATAAAGCTTAAAATATTATCAGTGCAGCTAGCACAAAAGGTACATTCAAAAGTACATATGAACGCATCTTCAGCCGAAGGCGGTAAGTCTTTATCACAACATTCACAATTGGGCTTTAAAATTAACATAGTAGCGTCTTTAAAGTAAATCGGTCTCAATATGAGATGTGTTAGGCAATCTGATTTTTAAAATACACCTTTAAATATCACTATAAACCATTAACCTACATTGTTAATAGTGAGGTGGTGGTGGCTCTATTTCTTCTTTACCATCTTGCTCCGGTGCATTTTCTTTAATGCGATTAGCGAGCAGAGAAACTTGATGCTTAAGCTCGGCAAGTTGGTTTTGATGAATGGTAATTTCATGGTTTAGTTGATCGATAATATCATCTTGAAATGCATTGCGAGTTTCAAGGGTTTCAATTGCTTGGTTTAATTCTATAACTGATTTCACGGTTTATTTACCTGCCATAATTCGGCATATCCAGAAGAGCTTTCGGTGATTACCTGGTTATTATCTCTAAAAGCGACACTATACACAACAGCGCCTGCGGGTCTAATATCTTCACGCGGTAAAACTCGCCAGCTAGTTAGGCGTTCGCCCGTTGCAATATCCCATATACTCACCTTTCGAGATGGAGCTCCTGTTAACAACTTAGTACCGTCAGGAGAAAATTGCACGGCACTAAAAATTTCTTGTCGGTTAAAGTATTTTAGTTTGGTAATTAATTCTCCTGTTTTTAAATCCCAGATATTGGCCGATTTTTTACTGTCAGCGGTAAAGGCAAAGCGACCTTTGGGATCAAGCGCCACCATAGTGACTCGGCTAGGGTGATTAAAGCGATATATTACTTGTCCTGATACCGTATCCCATACATAAGCAACAAAATCGTTAGAGCCAGAAAGTGCAATTCGACCATTGGGTAACATATCTATCGCATTAATTTTTTCTTGGTGGCCTAAAAATTCTAAACGTCGACCGTTAGCAATAGTAATGTGCACAACTTTACCATTGCTTTGACCAACCAATAAGTAATCGCCATTATTTGATACAGCCACATCACGTATCGTAGACTCGGTTATTGACCAAAAGCCTTCTGATAAGCCATTTTCTATATTCCAAAGTGAAAAATCATGGCGATTAGCGGTGATAGCATGGCTGTTATTATCGGCAATATCAGTTACTAATACTAAATTGTCTGCACTATTTTGTTGTTGAGACCAATTATATTTAAGCGCATTATTTTCTAAATCCCATAAGCTAATACCATGATGTATTGACGAAACAACACTAAATTTAGCGTCATTCGATATATTAGCCGCGTAAGCTCCCTCTACCGCATGCTGCCATCTTTGTGCGGGCTCTTGCCCTACCGGCTGGCAAGCAGAAAGCAAAGCTAATAAAAACAGAAGCTTGGCTTTTAGAATTGTTAAGTTACAGTTCAGCAAAATATTAATACTTTTTTCTTAGGGCATTTATCGTTAGTATAAGCCGCATTGTTTAACAATTCACACATATTTAAATGACTTAGCCCGAATTTCTGGCTAAGTAGTAAAACGGAGATGTAAATGAAGTTTTTTAAACCGACATTAGTCGCTATTGCCTTATTATCAGTAATGGGTTGTCAAGAACCTGCTAAGCAAGAAGAGCAAGCCGCTGCGCTTGATACAGAAATACAAAAACAAGCCTATGGCTTAGGTGCTTCAATTGGCATGTACATGGAGCGTAATTTAGAAGAGCACGATAAATTGGGCTTAACTTTAGATAAGTCACTTATTATTCGTGGTTTTACTGACAGCATGAATGGCAAGTCTCAAATAGAGAAAGAAGACATTCAAGCATTGTTGATGAACTTAGACCAAGCGATGAAAGCTAAGCAACAAGAGCAAGCCTCAGTGAGCTCTGAAGCAAGTTTAGCTGAAGGACAGGCTTTCTTAGCAGAAAATGCTAAAAAAGAAGGTGTTCAAGTTACTGAATCTGGTATTCAATATGAAGTAATTACAGCCGCAGACGGTGAAAAACCTGCTGCTACTGATACAGTTAAAGTTCACTATAAAGGTACATTCCTTAATGGTGAAACTTTTGATAGTTCATACGATCGTGGTGAGCCAGCAGTATTTCCACTTAATCGTGTAATTTCAGGTTGGACCGAAGGTGTTCAGTTAATGTCAGTGGGTTCTAAATTTAAATTTACTATCCCTTCAGACCTAGCTTACGGCCCTAATGGTAATCCACCTCGCATTCCGGGTCATTCTGTATTGCAATTTGATATTGAATTATTAGAAATTCAAAAACCTGAAGCTGCGGCACAAGTTGGCGATAAAAAGTAATAACTTACCTGTTGTTAAATAACAAAAACCAACCTTTAAGGTTGGTTTTTTTATCAATAATTTTTATTAAATGTAGTATTTTATAACGTATGTTATCAACTCTCTGTTAGATTTTTATTATTCTTACGGAATTGTTTAGGGGTTACTCCTTCATACTTACTAAACGTTTTTGTAAAAGCACGTTCTGACTCGTAACCAACATTTAACGCAATGTCGTTAATAAAAAGCGATGTCGTCAAAATCATTTCTTTCGCTTTTTGAATACGTAAATTCGATAAATAAGTAAAAACAGTTTGTCCGACGAGCAACGTGAACTTTTTCGCGAACGCCGCTCTAGACATGCCAATAGCAGACGCTAAACTATCAATTGTCCAGGGTTTTTCAGGCGACTCATGAATGTATTCAAGCGCTTTACCAATACGTTTATCTTTTAATGCCTGTAAAAAAGAATGTTGCTGCTGGCGTCCAAAATTAATTCTGATTAATTCTACCAATACAACTTCTGTTAGCTTATTGACTATAATTTCATTACCAATGTTTTGTGCCATATACTCCGAACTAAGCTGATCAAAGGTACTTTTTAACCAAGCATGTTTATTTAGCTCACCCTCGCGAACGATTGCTACCTGCTCAAACATGCTACTTAACGGTGACAATGTATCGTGCACAAACGAGCAACTACCACAAAGTAGTAGGGTAGACTCGCCACTGATCGCCATTTGATTCTCAGGAGGCTCGCTTGTCAGTATATGGTCAACACCCGGACCTAAAAATATTAAATCACCGGTAAACAACTGCTCAACTCTGTCACCAATTTTCAACCAACAAGCGCCACGCCTTACAAGATGAAAACAAGCCGTTTTTTTATCTACAAACTCTTTTATCCATGGAGGCTCTACATGGCTACAAAAATATACACTGCCACTGACACGTAAAGACGTGAGAATATCGCTTAGAATTTCCATGCTTATTTAATTGGTTATTGATCGTATTGAAAATATAGACGATCAGTGTAAAAAGTAAAGACTTTCTAACGTTGTTGAGTTTTTTAATTCTTTCATAATAGCTACATCAATATCAATTAACCTAAACAAGAGAGAATGATCATGGCGAAGATAGAAATATATAGTAAAAGCTACTGTCCATATTGTAAAAAAGCAAAGGCAACACTTGTTAGCTTAGGGTTAGCATTTGAAGAATACGAAATTACCCACAGTGAAAAGCTGACTAAAGAAATGCATGAACGTAGTTCGCGCCGAACAGTGCCACAAATTTTTATTAATGATCAGCATATAGGTGGCGGTGATGACTTTCATGAAGCATTAAGCAGCGGCCAATTAAAGCACTTAATTGCTAAAAAATAACGACATAATCAACAATATACCTTGTCTACGTTACAATTTTTAAAGGAAAAAACCATGCCAAACACTACATTATCCGTTGACCGCGAAAGAAAATTCAATGATCTAGCATTAACCCAGAATATAAGTACTTTTGGCGACATTGCCTTAAGGCTTTCAATCGCGCTTATTTTAGTGTGGATTGGCGCGATGAAGTTTTCTGCATATGAAGCCGGTGCAATCGAAGGCCTTATTTCATCAAGTCCTTTAACATCTTGGCTTTACAATATTTTTAGTTTACAAGGTGCCGCTAACTTTATAGGAACGTTCGAAATAGCCACCGCTATTGCCATAACCCTTACACCAGTAAATAGACTCATTGGAATTATTGGTAGTTTAGGTGCAATCGTTACTTTTGCTGTTACCTCTAGCCTATTATTAACTGCGCCAGTTTGGGAGGCCACGCTAGGTGGATTTCCAGCGCTTAATGTAGTTCCAGGTCAATTTTTGGTGAAGGATATTGTACTTTTAGCGGCTTCAATTACCCTATTAGGCAAAGCATTAAAAGCGAAATAAATCAGATAGAATGAATATAGCTATTGGCTATATTCATTCAAAATTAATTCATCGTATGGCGGCATGTCGTTGTTAAGAGGATTCTTTCTACGCTAATCAGTAATATTAGTTAATGCTATCGTGATGAGCTGTTAATAAGCGCCAATCAATACTTCTGATTAAATTTATTGAGACTGCTGGCTTAACCACCACTCTTCCATAATACGTACATTTTTCAGGTTAGATTTATAAAACAAATCGGCAATGTCACCAACAAAAGGAATAACACCTAACAAAAAATCTAGCGCAATATTCCATAGCATTTTCATTCTAAGCGTTCTTGGTACTTGCATAGATTTTGCCAAACCAACAATGCTGAGCGATAAGCCAGTCATTATAAGGTCGCCCACTACAGGAATAAGGCCAATAATAAAGTCTAAGCCTAATCGAATACCCAATAATGGGATACGAATTTTAGCGTCAGCTAAATTAGCTAACTTCTGTGCTTTTAATAATGCTTTAGGTGCTTGATCTAAGTCGTCCATTTTTCCTTTATCCTAGGTTTAAATATAAAACTTTTAAAATAAATTATGACCGTTGTATCGATATTTTCAAATTTCAGGCAATAAAAAAGCCTTACCGAAGTAAGGCTTGAAATGCTCGCTGTGTGGTCTAGTAAACTAGCTTCTTTTTATTTATTTCTTTATTTTTATTATTGTTTTTCTTTAGCGCGGGACATTTATAGCAAACGCCTTTTATTGGTGCAACAACTTTAATAGAGCATATATTCCACGAAGTTTTTCGTATTATAGGGTCCCAAAAATCACCTTGGCTTTATGTTTTTATAGTTAAAAAATTTGATGAATAAAAAAGATCAATTATTACTCTATCAACATTTTGTAAAGTATGTGACAAATTGTATAAAAGTGTGCTTTATCAAGTTCTAAGGTGATTTTTATTACATTGGTAAAAAGTCAGTAATAACACGAAAACTGGTATACCACATATGTTGTTTTGATGGGCAATTGCCCATTCCTTATGGCCTTGGTGGATGAGGATAAATAATTTAATTTAAAAAAAATAAATTATTTTTTAGTTATAGCGTTTTGATGAATGAAATTGCTGTTTTATTGAACATATTCTATTTGCAATTTTGAGGTGCTGACGAGGGTACCTGATTAAAGTTTTGTCGTAGTATTTTACTTTTTTGTATTAAATAACGCGTAATTCGAAAAAATATTTCAATATCCAGGTCGCGAACACCATTAGATTTGATTTGTAACATAGATCAATAAAATTTGAAGTGTTAGAATGCGCGCATATTATAGCGGAGAAGATTTTTGATGACTGAATTAAAGAACGATACGTATTTACGTGCGCTTTTGCGCCAACCTGTTGACTACACACCTGTTTGGATGATGCGCCAAGCGGGTCGTTATTTACCTGAATATCGTGAAGTGCGCAAAGGTGCTGGTGACTTTATGTCAGTCTGTCGTGATGCTGACTTAGCTTGTGAAGTTACTATTCAGCCATTACGCCGTTTCCCACTTGATGCAGCCATTTTATTTAGCGACATTTTAACTATTCCTGATGCTATGGGTTTAGGTCTGTATTTTGAAACCGGTGAAGGTCCTAAATTTGAGCGTCCAATAACATGTAAAGCAGACGTTGAAAAAATTGGTATTCCAGATCCAGAAGGCGAATTGCAATATGTCATGAATGCTGTTCGTACTATTAAGAAAACACTAAATGGCGATGTTCCACTTATTGGCTTTTCGGGTAGTCCATGGACATTGGCCACTTATATGATTGAAGGGGGTAGTTCAAAAGCCTTTACTAAAATCAAAAAAATGATGTTTGCAGAGCCACAAGTTTTACACATGTTATTAGATAAGTTAGCTGACTCAGTAATCTTATATTTAAACGCTCAAATAGCTGCTGGTGCACAATCAGTAATGGTATTTGATACTTGGGGTGGTGTTTTGTCTCCAAGAGATTATAAAGAGTTTTCTTTGCAGTATATGGCGAAGATTGTTGATGGTTTAACTCGTCATAATGATGGTCGTAAAGTACCAGTAACCTTGTTCACTAAAAATGGTGGTATGTGGTTAGAAGATATTGCCGCAACAGGTTGTGATGCTGTAGGTCTTGATTGGACCATTGATATTGAAAATGCTAAAGCACGTGTAGGTGATAAAGTTGCCTTGCAAGGTAACATGGATCCATCGATGTTATATGCACCGTTGCCTCGCATTGAACAAGAAGTTTCAAAAATACTATCAGGATTTGGTGAAGGTGGTACTGGGCATGTATTTAATTTAGGTCACGGTATACACCCTGATGTTAACCCAGATCATGCTGGCCACTTTATTGAGTCGGTACATCGTTTAAGTAAGCCTTATCACTTATAAGTAGTGTTGGTATTAAATCTAAAGGTTATTGGTGTTTTATATGCGAATAACTAATCAAAAGGAGCTTAAAGCTCCTTTTTTTATACCTGAGATATTAATGTAATTGATATTTTTCTATATTTAGTAAGTATTCGGTAATCTATATATTACTTGTAGATTAAGGTATGCTTGAAGCAGAAACAGACATTGAATGGACACTAGTATGACTAACAACAAAAAATTATTATCCACATTACTGATCACTTTATCACTTAGCGCCTGCGGTAGTAGTTCGACCGATAACGAAACCGATAAAGCAGCAAAAGAAGTAATGACTCAAGAGCAAGAAAGTTCTCCAGAGCAAGCAGCAACTAAACTCGTTGCTACGCCAAAATTAAAAGGCGAAAAAATGGAAGATGTAAAACAAAACCTAAAAGACGATTTAAGCGGCTGGCAACGTGGACGAGTACAGTTTTTAAATTTAGAAGGTGGCTTTTACGGCATTATTACTGACTCAGGTCAGAAAATATTACCGATGAATATGGCGAAAGAGTTTGCCCAAAACGGTGCTATTGTGCGTATTAAAGGTAAAGTTAAAAATGTGATGACCATTCAACAATGGGGTACACCTTTTACTATTTCTGAAATCGAACTTATCAGCCCTGGTAACAAAGTGAATGATGCCGATATGTAGCACAAGGCGGTTTATAACAATAAACTAACGACAAGTTAATGGTTGAGTTAGCAGTGTTAACGTTTTACCACTGTTGCTCACCTGAACTTGATATATGTTACGGTATTCTTTCTCAGTAATATTCGGCACGTCTAACTCACTCAGTAATGCCGATAATTGTGGTGTGGTGTTACTGTGACCCACAACTAAAACATTTTCTTTTTGATTTAGTAGTTGTTGTGCAAACTGCGTTAGTTTTGCGGGAGAATACTGTTTTATTGCTAGCTTTTGCTGTTTAGCAAAGGGGGCGGCTGTCGCCATGGTACGTTGGTAGGCTGTGCTATAAACGCGTTTTATTTTCGTATGTTCGAGAATACTAGCAATTTGCTTGGCTCTTCGTTTTCCACAAGGCGTTAATTTAGGATCTTCTTTTACGGCTTGCTTTTCAGCATGGCGAACTAAATAAATGCTAAAACTATCTTCTGCGAATGTTGGTACAACAACAAAAAACAGGGCTGCCAGTAAACAATATTTCATTTTATTTCCATGCTGATTTTTAAAATACACAATGTAAAAAGGGCAAAGTTATTAATAACTTTGCCCTTTTTTATTTGTTTAAAATAATCGATTTAATCCGTTTAATGCCGCTACCCTGAAAGCTTCAGCCATTGTTGGATAGTTGAATGTTGTTTCAACAAAGTATTCAATGGTATTGCCACCATTAGTTTGTTGCATTATCGCTTGGCCGATATGAATAATTTCAGCCGCATTTTCACCAAAACAATGAATGCCTAAAATTTCTTTGGTTTCACGGTGAAAAAGAATTTTTAATGAACCCACTAAATTATTCGATATTTGTGCTCGGGCTAAATGTTTAAATTGCGCACGACCAACTTCATACGGAATTTTAGCTTCTGTTAATTCTTGTTCAGTTTTACCAACAGAGCTGATTTCTGGAATGGTATAAATACCGGTAGGAATATCAACAGTCAGCTTGGCTTTACTTTCACCGTCAAGCATGGCACTTGCACAAATTCTACCTTGGTCGAATGCAGCACTAGCCAAACTTGGGTAACCAATAACATCACCTACGGCAAAAATGCCTTCAACGTCTGTTTGATATGAGTCGCTTACTTTTAATTGTCCACGTCCATCAGCTTTTAAACCCGCATTTTCGAGTTTTAAGTCGGCCGTGTTACCGGTACGTCCATTGGCAAATAATAAGCAATCTGCGCGCATTTTCTTGCCAGACTCTAAATGTACAATAACGCAGTCTTCGTTGGTTTCTACGCGTTCAATCTGCTCACCGTGGCGAATAACAACGCCGTTGTTCCATAGGTGATAACTTAACGAGTCTGACATTTCATCATCTAAAAATGATAACAAACGATCACGGGTATTGATCAAATCTACCTTGACCCCTAAACCGCGAAAAATACAGGCGTATTCACTACCAATAACACCTGCACCGTAGATAATAATTTGGCGTGGAGAATGTTCTAATGACAATATGCTGTCGGAGTCATAAACCCTAGGGTGAGAAAAGTCGACATCGTCAGGTTGATATGGGCGTGAGCCAGTTGCAATAACAACTTGTTTCGCTGTTATGGTGTCAATTGTGCCATCTGCGCGTAAAACTTGAATGGTATTAGCATCAACAAATGAGGCTTCGCCGATATAGTGCTCAACTTGGTTGCGATTATAAAAGCCACTGCGCAAGTTTACTTGCTTGCGAATAACTGCAGATGCGTGACCTAAAATATCTTGAAAGGTTAATTCTTTGGCATTTTGCCCAGCATTAAACAGAGGATTTGAGTTATATTCGATTAACCGACTAACGGATTGGCGTAAGGCTTTTGATGGAATAGTGCCCCAATGAGTACAGCCACCGCCAACATGATGATAGCGTTCAATAATAGCAACTCGCTTATCTTGCTTGGCTAAGTTCATTGCTGCGCCTTCACCACCAGGCCCTGTGCCTATTATAATGGCATCAAAATCGTAGCTTTTTTTAGCACTTTTTGCTTTCTTAGTTTCGGCTTTTGCTTGTTTACTCAACGGTTAACCCTTTAATTCCTGCTTCAATGGTAAAAATTTTAGCAGGAATTAAATGTAACGTAACTGTTTTTATGCGAGTTTTTCTACCATATTTTGCCAGCTACGTTGTTGTTCGGCTAATCGACGCTTAATTTCTTGATATTGCGCCATCACATCTGAGTTCTCAACATCAGCTATTAATTGGTCACGTTTAGTGGCAATTAAGGCTTTGCGAACAGCATAGAACTCGTTGATTTTATGGATAAGTTCATCGTATTCATGCTGTAATCTTTCTAATAATTGCTCAGCGTCAGGGTGAGCTGCTAGTTTTTGCTGACTACGCAATAAGATCATCGATAAACGCGCTTTTTCTATTTTAACTTCAGGTGTTACACGTAACTTCGAGGTCAGCTTTAAATGTTCGCAACCTTTAATTAACCATTTTGTCGGGTCAAAATGCCACCAACGAATACCATTACGGTAGTCGTTTTCAAAAATATGGTGATAGTTATGGTAGCCTTCGCCAAAAGTGAAGAAAGCTAAAACACCGTTGTCGCGTGCCGTATTTTTATCTGTGTAGGTTTGCTTGCCCCAGATATGTGCCAATGAATTAATAAAGAACGTGGTGTGATGACTTAGTACCAAGCGTAAAAATCCAAGTAACAGCAGGCTGTTGATCATATCGCCGTGCCATAAACCGAATAAAATAGGTACGCCAAAGTTCATTAATATGGTTAGTAATAAATAATGTTTATGCTGCCAAACAACAATAGCGTCTTTTTGTAAATCGCGAACGTTGTTGTAGTCATTATATTTAGCAGGTTGATGATCTCTTAGCATCCAACCTATGTGTGAGTGCCAAAAACCCATTTTTGCCGAATAAGGGTCAACATGATTTTTATCAACATGCTTGTGGTGAATACGATGGTCTGAAGACCAATGCAAAGCACTATTTTGTAAGGCGAATGCACCACCTAGAGCGTAAACGAGCCTTAAAGACCAATGCGCTTGATAAGTTCTATGAGACCAAAGACGGTGATAACCCGCCGTAATTGACATACCACAGTATATGAAGCAGATAATAGCTGCGGTGATTTCAGTCGCATCAAAGCCATGAGTAAATGCACGGTAAGGCACTGCGATTGCAGCGAATAAAAAGGTAATGCTAAATACAAATACATTTAACCAAATAATAGGTGGTTTTTTCATTAATTATCCATCTAGGGCTTAAGCACCAAAAAACATTTCGGTGTACACATGTACGCTATTCTATCTTTACTCAATGTTGAGTCAAGTGCTGATGATGAATTATTCGTGAAATTAACCATTATTATTTTGAGCATTGCGATGCGATTAGTATCAATTAGCTAGTATTGTTAACGATTTTCAGTATCATATCAGCCTAGTTTTATCATGAAATAAATAACAGGAATATTGGCGATGAGTGGTATTAGAGCACTTCAAAAAGAGAAAACGCGTCGTCAATTAATTGATGCAGCTCTAGGACAACTGAGCAGTGAGCGTAGCTTTTCTAGTTTAAGTTTACGTGAAGTAGCTAAAGAAGCGGGGTTAGCACCAACCTCTTTTTATCGTCACTTTTCTGATATGGACGAACTAGGCTTAACTTTAGTTGATGAAGCAGGTTTAACTTTACGCCAATTAATGCGACAAGCAAGGCAGCGCATTGAAAAAGGTGGTTCAGTTATTCAAATTTCTGTCCGCACTTTCATGGAGTTTATTGAAAGTAACGGCAATATTTTCCGTTTATTATTACGTGAACGTTCAGGTACTTCACCGGCATTTCGTGCCGCGGTTAATCGTGAAATTCGCTATTTTACTTTAGAGCTTTGTGATTACTTACAACAAGCGAATAAACTAGATGCTGAAATCGCTTATTTGCAAGCCAATGCAGCCGTGACTATTGTTTTTAGTGCCGGCTCAGATGCCTTAGATTGTGATAAAAAAGATCTGGTGGCGTTAGCACAACGAACAATTAAACAGTTAAGATTTATTGCCCGTGGTGCTTTCGAGTTTAGTGTTCGCAATGAAAACCGTATTGAATTGCGTCGCGGCAGAACTAAAGGCGTGACAAAATAACACCTGTTTCTACATGATGGGTATATGGAAATTGATCAAATAAAGCGAAGTGCTCAATTTTATGAGTTTTAACTAATTCAACTAAATTATCACGTAATGTTTCTGGGTTGCATGATATATATATAATGCGCTCAAAACGAGAAACTAGCTCTACACTGTCAGGATCAAGGCCGGCTCGTGGTGGATCAACCAAAACGGTTTGATAGTTATAGCTGGTTAAATCAAAACCTTCTAAGCGACGAAATACCCGTTCGCCATTCATGGCCTGACTAAAGTCTTCACTTGCCATTCTCACAATATCAACATTGTCTAATTTATTCGCTGCTATGTTTATTTGCGCTGACTTAACGGATGTTTTTGATATTTCTGTACCTAGAACGCGATCAAAATTTTGTGCTAAGGCGATACTGAAATTACCGTTACCACAATAAAGTTCTATTAAGTCACCGCCGGTGTTGTTAGTAGCTTGTTGCGCCCACAGTAACATGGCTTCATTTACCTTAGCATTGGGTTGCGTAAAGCTATTCTCAACTTGTTGGTAATGAAACTGCTCACCGTTTACAGATAATGTTTCCATGACAAAATCTTTGTCGAGCACAACTTTTTGTTTACGCGCTCTGCCAATAATATCAACGGGCGCTATGGCAGATAAACGTAACTTTAATTGTTGTGCTTGTTCAATCCACTGCTCGTCTAATTGTTTGTGATAAAGCAAACTAATTAATACTTCGCCACTGAGAGTTGATAGGAAATCAACTTGGAATAACCGTTGGCGTAAAATGTCTTTATTTTTTATGTCGGCCAACAATGCGGTCATAAATTGGTTGATCAGCGTACTGGCAACAGGAAAATCTTCTACTTTGTATTTTTCTTTCGTCTCACTATTAAACATGATGTAGTAAAGGTCATCACCATCATGCCAAACACGAAACTCAGCACGTTGACGGTAGTTTAAAGTTGGTGAAGGAAATATTTCAAATGTTGGTAAGTCAAATTGAGCAAAAGTGCTTGAAATACTTTGCTCTTTTTCGTCAAGCTGTTGTTGATAATTATCGGGATGAATATGACTAAACATTGAAATACCTTGTTGAAAGTGACCATCGCTAATTGATGAGGCGAAGATTCTAGCGAGTGACCAATTTTTGTCTACTAAATAATGGCTGTATTCTAGAAGAATTCGCTTTTTAAGCATAGCCTTTAGTCAAACAAAAGGTGTTAATTCTACAAACAGGATAATTTGAGGTTTAAAAAAATGAGGGAATGTAAAAAGGTTAAAGCCAAAGTAGCTTTAACCTGTAATTTACACCAAGGTTTTACGGTTAAACATAATAGCTAATTCTAAGCAGGCTTAATACTTACCTACAAGGTTGATAAACCAGCCTTTGTACTCATAATCAGTGAGTTTTAAGTCATCACTAAAATCAGTGAAGTTATAACCAACACCCACTTTAAAGTGCTGACCTATATGACGATCTATACCTACAAGCCAACCATTACGCGTTGAATTATCTTCAACAACTTTTAAGGTACGAAACTCTAGCAATGCATCCCACTGCTTAACGATATGGTAGCGAGTTTGTAAGGCAGAAAAATTAACGGTGCTTTTAAAGAATTCGCCGATACCACGGCCAGAACGTAACTCACCCGTTCTTCGACCTAACTTCGCGGCAAACTCCCACACAGGGTTGTAGCGATAGGTACCTTCTAAGGTATAAATTTGTGACTTTTGATCGGTACCAAAGTTAGTTTGTGCTAAACCGCGTAAATCGTACAAGTAGGTATATTTCCCTAACAAGTTCCAACGGTTGTTATCAAAAGGACGATAAGCAAAACCTACACTCGCTTCAGTAAATGTGGCATTGGCATCTGGGCTAATATCATCTTCAGTATCTGAATAGTTATATTTAGCAGCGACACGCCAAGAATCGTTTATTAAGTAATTTAGGCGATTGGTGGTAAGCCACTGTGTACGCTCTTCAGCGCCTTTATCTTCGCGATACTCTAATTTTGTTTGCCATTGCATATCTTTATCGCGAAACCCTAACGAAAGAGAAGCAGCGTCGCGCTCAACATTACCGGCAATCAGTGTTAGTTCGCCATGTTGTAATGAACCACCTAAATTCCAGCCTTGGCTGAGCAGGTAGTTAACACCAAAAACATGCACAAAGCCTGATTCATTTCTTTCATTGATAGTTTGCGTTTCATTAAATACGTTTAGGCTATCAGTTACTCTTGAGCGGTGACCAAAGGTAAGGCCGTTGGTATCGTTAGAGGCAAGTAGCGGGCTAGTTGTATCGGTTGACCAACTGTAGCGACTGTAAAGGTTGTGATCGCTATTAACTTGGTAATCAACATCAAGCGCAGCGGTGTCACCACGATGCCCTGTAGCGTACTCTGCACCAATGCTAGATCGACTCTCTAGTATGTATTTACCGCCTAGCGTGATTAAGTCGTTGTTTTCATAGCCGTCGTCGGCTTCAAGTGTACCTTGGGCAATACCGTAAAGCTCAAAGCTTGGTGTTAAACGTTGACGGTAGCCAAGTGCAGCCAATAAACCGGTTTGAGATTGCAGGTTTATTTGCTCTTTTATTTGTTTTATTTCTGCACTGATATTACCGCTGTTATCAAGGTTTTGCTGAATAAAAAAGCTAATTTGCTGACGCTCATTATTACCAGACTCTTGTTTCGTTATGCTGGTACTGTAGTGGCCTGTTTGACTATATTGGCCTGATACTTCAACCCCTTTTTCAGTGATATCTTCAGTTAAGTCACGTCGAGCAATTGAGAAGCCAGCGCCGGTATTTTTATGCCATGCCGCTGCTGTTAACTCTTGCTCTGTGTAGCCTAAAGCTTTTAGATTTGCTCTCGCTTCAAAACTTAAGGCATCGCCAGATTTATCATTGCCTGTTAGCTCGTCGTCAATAATATTTACTTGCTGAAAGGTTAAACCACCGTTGTCTGAATAAAACACTGGCGCTTGGCTGTTGCGGGTATCACTGTGCTCAATTTTTATGTAACTACCTTTGCCTGCTTGCAAGGTTAAGTCGGCACCGGCAAGTTGATAATCGTTACCGGCCCGATTTTCATCAACGTAGCTTAGACCAACGGCAATGTGATCGTTAAACCAGTGTTTAGCTCGTCCGCCAGCAGTTAAGTGATCAGCGCTAAAGCCATTTGGTAAGTATTCGTAATCAACTAATAATAGTAATTGATTACCGTCGAGTGGTTGATCGCGAATAATACTATTGGCGTTGTTACGTGAAAAGCTGAGTAAGGGGCGCGATAAAATAATACGGCCTTGGAGTTCGTCAACTTGGTAATCAGCATCGCGAGTTAAATCAATTCTATCGAGCGTTATGCCGGTATCTGGATTGCGAACTTCTATGACTAACTTATCTGAGCCGGGTAATACATCGGTGTGCTTTAAGTAATAAATACTACCGCCAGTGCCTAAAAACTCACTATGACCTAAAGCGGTTTGTGCTTCAGAAACAAAGGCTTTTAATTGACTTTTTTCTTGGCCGTAAGCATTTGACTCAGTTGACTTCCAGTTAAGTACTGCGCCATATAAGCTACGGTTGTACTGGCTGTACTCTGTATCGGTCATTCCGGTGTTGTAATTACCCCAAAGCGCGAGAGATTTGTCCCAATCAACACGGACATAAAAACGCCCTTGAGTGTCTACGTCGCGTGTGGTGGTTGAGTCGTCACCATAAACCGGGTAGTACTTGTCAGGATCTAAACGTCTAAAAACATCTACGGGGTCTTTATCTAAAAAGCCATTAAACAACTGTGATAATTCACGCTCTTGAGTATCAGCATGTGCGGTTATTAGATATTTTCCTTTAACCTTACCTTTTAAATAAAATGCAAGGCGGCCTTCGATGAGTAAGTCGTCATCGTACCTGTCGTCGCTTGCTAATGGTTCAATATTGCCAGTCACTTTATTTTCGCTGATGTTGATGTCGGCAAGCGCCGCTAAAAACATATATTTACCCGTTACATCAACTTTAAGTGGTTTAGTTATTGTGCCTTTTTCACCACTTAAGGTGAGGTCAAATACGTAGTTACCAATTGGCAGTAAATGTTCGCTAGCAAACTTTCGTTCTAAATCTATTGGGTAGTCTTTACCGTTAATTTCAATACTGTAGCCTTCGGGTATGTCTTGGCCAAAAATACGCACACGACTACCGGTAATTGGAATGTTTTGTTTGATAAGTTCATTTGTTCCAAAGCTGCCAGTACTGGCTGTATTTGTGTCAGTGGTTACATTGCTAGATGTAAAACTGGCAGAGGTGTTTTGGTTATTAAATTGATTTTGAGTTGAGTTATTGGCTTGCAACGACTGTTGGTTGTTACCTTGATCAAGGTATGTACCGCTGTCGTAAGCTTCAGGCGAAACAAGTTGTATTAATTTGCTTTCTGTTTCGTCCATGTTGCCTTCAGCATCAAACGCTCGTAGCACGTAACGTAAACTATCGCCGGCGATCATCGTGTTCAATGTTGATGGTTCAACTTGCCATGATATTTCGCCATGGCTATCAAGTTCGGTTAATTCACTGCTAAAAAGAGGGTCAATTAAATCAACATCGTTACCTTTATAAACCACTAACGTTAAGTGTTCTATAAACGCAGGATAGTTGGTAAAGTAATTAAATCTAGCATCGTACTTGTTAAGGCCATCAAATTTTATCGCCTGCGGTGCGCTAATGCTTAACCTAGGGGCGGTAATAGCAGGATCTTCTGTAGCCCAAAAAATTCCACCTAATGGCATTCTGACTAAAAAGTCACCTTGCACTACTGTTTTAGCTTGTTTTTCAGCCGTTGCTACTTCATGTGTTTGCTTACTCAGTGCTAATTCTACTCGGCGATCGTTCGGGGTTTTATTTACGCTCGCAGCTTGCTCGCCCTTGCTGATAATTTCAACACTAAAACCTTGTGCCGTTTTACATGCGCCAGGAGGGCATACCGGTGTTTGTTGCTCGGCCTTGGTTGTTGTTTCAATTACAGCTTCGCTGCTTTTAGTGTTTAAGTTACTCGCAAAAGAATGTGTGGTTACGCCTGCTAATAAAACGCTACAGGTAAAGGCTAGTGAATGACGTTGGATAAAGTTTCTCATTATTTACCCTCCGTCATTGAATTCTCGATTTGTAATTTTTGTATTTTGATGGTCAATTTTTCCCAAACTTCTGCAGGCATGCGTGTTTTTAATTGTTCGAATACAGCTTTAGCACGGCGTAAGCCTAGCGCTAGGTTGTAATCTTCTGATGCGCTGTTGTCGGCAAAGCCGGTAATAGCTAAGTGGCCACTTTCTGCATTCACTAATTGCTTAGCTATGCTGTCGAGTAATGGTTGATATTTTGCTTTTATTGTACTTTTGTCAGACTCGAATAGAATTTTTCCAAGTTGAGTTTGTGTTGCAATATTTACAATAGAGGCAAAACTTCCATTAACCTCTTCTACTAATTCAACACTAAACGAAGACTGAAGATCTTCACGAATTAGTGGCAATAGCCATTGATAGGTATTGTTGGCTCGAGCATAAGCTAACGCCTGCGTGTGCGCTTGAGCTGTAATTTGTATCGTTCCACCTTGATATTGGTTAATGGTGTTGGACATTTGCGTTAACCACGCTTTATGTTCTGTATTTATTTCAGCGCTATTTTCATTAAATAATAACTCACCAAGTTTAACTAAAGCATGTTGTTCATTACCGCCTAACTGTTGCTTGGCTAGTTGAATTGCAAAGTCAAAACGTGCAGGTAAACCTTGTGTAATACGCTTAACTCTTGGGTTTTCACTAACAAAAACTGTTTCAGGTGGTAACGTTGCTTTATCAACTTTCATGTAGAAGTTACGGCCACGGGCTAGGTTTTCAACGTCGACTGCTTCTAGATGGAATCGACCATGTAAGTCGGTTTCAATATATAAACCTTCAACAGTAGCAACTCTTACTCCCGGAATACCAATTTCTTGAATACCTTGGTTTTGAATGACAAGGTCAACTTGATAATTGCCATTTGCAAGTACGGTAATATTGCGCTCAATACGTAAATCTTGCGCAGTTAATCCGTCGGCCATTTTACCTACAGGGTTGGCGACTATTTTGCCTTGGCTACTCATGGTTAGATGAGTACCTTCTGCAGTGGTTAGAGTTAAATTATCAGTAAAGGCTAAGTCTTTAAGTTGCTGACGAATAATTATTTGATGATTGCTAGCTTTATCGGCTTCACTACTGCGACCCGATAAATCACCTAAATCAATACCGTGATTTAGCGGTGCACTTGCATCAGCTAATGGGCGTTGGCCATCAGCATCAATTATGAAGGTACTTTTGGCGATATAACTACTTTCGTTAATGCCACCTTGAATAAACACTGCTGAGGCATTAGCGCTGTCTTGCCAATTATCGCTATCTCTATCGTCAAACACTTTGCCAAGAATAGTGACTTCTTCAAAGTCAGGATCCGCACCAACGATAACGGTTGCTGTAGCTTCATTACCAATTGGCGCACTGCCTAAGTAAGGAGATACTCGGTTGATATGTTTACCGCGAGCTACACCTGCACCTACGCGAAGTATATAGACAAATTCAACCGTCGATTCTGCGGGTACGTCAATACCTGAAACGGTCAGTGGTTGTTTGCTTGTTATTTGCATTTCACCGTCGGCATCATTGGTATAGGCTGAGTTTTCAACATAAGTGAAACCTGCCGGCAGGTAATCAATCAATGTTAGGTTTTCAACATCAACTTCGCTAATGTTTTCAATTTGAATGTTATAGCGTACTAAGCCACCAATAAGTGTTTGTTTTGTGTTAGCACTTTTTGTCAGGCGGATCATGCTTGGGTTCACACCTATTTTATCAACAGGAATATGGTTGTTGATCACATCTGGATCACCTTGGGCCAAGGTGAAATCCATATAATATGTAGTGTCATCGCCAATTTCTGGTGCAGTAGCTGAGTTAGATAATGCAAATGGATTTTGCTGACCTGTAGGATCTAAAACGCCAGCCTGTGGCAATATCAAGTTTGAATGGCTTGGTTGATATTCTTCTTCAGGAGCAGTAACCACTAAGGTAAATATGTCGTTGTGCTGACAAGCTGGATCAGCGCCTAAGAATAATAAAAAGAAATAATAACCGTCTTCACCCGTAATTTGGTCTTGCTGATTTGGCAGTAAACAAACATCAGGTAATACTGTGCCCGCGTCATTAATAATACTAACTAATGAGTTGGCAACAGGGATACGAGTGATTGAGTCGTATACCACGCCACTAGGATCAACAGGTACCGGAACATTGACAGATTCATTCGCTGGAATATACACTACGGTACTGAAAAAGGTTGTACCGTTAGGAGTCATAAAGTCAACGGTGTAGTCACCTTGTGGTAAATTCTCAATAGAGAAAAAGCCATTTTCGTCGGTGAGTATGGTGGCAATTATATTTCCATTGGTATCGGTTACTTGTACCGTCCAGTTAATCAGTAGCGGCTCACCTTCGTTGAGGGCATCATTGCGATCAGCATCAATCCAAACGACACCTTGCAAGCTACCTGCAGGCAATTCAAATGGTGTTGGATCATCGGTACCGCCGCTGCTGTTACCAGGTGCGCTTGGGTTGTCACCACCGTTAGCAGGGTTGTTACTTGCGTTAGTTCCACTATCTGACAAATCGTTAACTTCTACACCACCTGTAGAGGTACCTAAAGCTTCTGCTTGGTTAGTTATTATACCTTTTGCTTCTTCAGCGCCAGGGTTTAACTCTAAGGTGAAACTAATATTAATACTTTGCCCAGGCATTAAACGACCACTGATGCCATCAAATAAGTTTGCTGGGAAATCAGTGTTTAAGTTAGGTGTTTCTTCAGCAGTAGAGGCGGTAATCTCTGCTGCTTCACTCACACTGACATAGGCACTACCAAACTGTGCGCTGAGGTCGTCTACAAGTTGGATATTAGTTAAAGGTACATCACCATTGTTTTGAATAACTAAAGCAAATGGCACGTCGAAGTTGCCGACACTACCATTGACAGTAGGGACTATTTCACCGCTTACCGTTTTAGCTACACCAATCGCTGGCGCTTCAGTAAAAGTAACCGGTGTTGGATCGTTATCCGTTCCATCACCATTGTCGCCAATAGTATTAGCACCGTTATCTGAATCATCATTAACATCAGCACCGCTTGGACTTTGACCTGAAGCAACAACCGTATTGTTGTATGGGCCAAGGTTGGTACCCGGCGTTACGGTTAGACTGAGTAACAAGGTATCTTTTGCGGCAACGGCAAGGCTTTGGTTAGCAGCTAAAATATTGCTATCGCTTTCGCCATCAAAATCAGCATTTACCGTTAAGGTATTTGCACTTAATGCGTTAACAACAAACG
>NZ_JACGWF010000131.1:0-7804 GCF_014077595.1 Colwellia sp. 6M3
TAGGTAATATAAATGGCTAAACTGCCAACCGGATTAATGTACTTATCCGTATAATAATAATAAAAAATAGGCAAATTTGAGATATGAGTTTTTCTCGATTCTTAGCTGTATGTACAACTTATTGCACATTTAGCACGTTAGTATTGGCAGAATTTGACAATACACTAGCGTTTAGCGTAGTTCCTGAAGCGGGTTATATAGATAATTTTTTATATTTATCTAATAACGAACCAGGCACTCGTTTTTATTCGCTAAGCTCTGATGTATCTTTAACTTCAAAAAGCCAACAATCGGCATTTAACTTCGATGCTAATATTGCCACGCATCTTTTCGATAAGTTCGAGGATGACAACCATACCAATTTCACTATCATTCCTAAATATCAATTCAAGTTTAGTCAAAATCAACGGCTACATGTTTCTGCACTTTGGTTAAAAAATTATATTTATCGCGGTACAGGCTTATCTTTAGGCCAAGCTGAAGCCTTATCAAAAGGTGATGAACAAGAAATTTTAGGTGCAAGTATTGGCTATGAGTACGGCACATTTGAATCTCAAGGCAGAGTAAACTTCGGCCTTAACTATCAAGAAAGTGAATTTACTACTCGACGTGCTGACACCAACAGATTAGATACAGAAATACTGCACATAAAATCGAGTTTTGATTATTTATTATCGGGGAAAACGTATTTAGCCTTTGATCTCGATTACAAAATTATCGATTACCCGAACGATCCTCTCATTAGTCGAGACAGCATAGCGGGACTCATTGGTGTTAAATGGTACACCACGGTGATCAGTGAACTTAACTTTCTTGTTGGTTATCAGAACTTAACTTTCGAAGATAATCGCTTAAGCGATGATAGTGCGTTCAAGTGGCGAGTTGACTACACATGGCGTCCATCTGATTTTACTACCCTGCATATTGTATCAAATCGAAAATTTGATGAAACCTATCGGTTAATCAGCAGCTATCGTTTAGCACAAACATATCAAATTGATGTTATGCATGACTTTACAGAGCATTTATCTGTCTTTTTTGCTGTCGGTATTAATAACGATGAATTTATATCGCCACTGGGAAGTAAAGATGAAGACTATTTATTTACTACGCTGGAATTAGATTACGCGTACAACGATCGTTTAAGTTTTCAATTGTCTTATGACTATAAAACACTCGATGCAAATTATGGCAATATCGACTTTGCGTATAACAAACTGGGTATTAGCCTAAAACTTGATTTGTAAGTCACGAATATTTGTATCTGGCAAAAATAGCAGTAAAGCAGTAAATGCAATAATACATAAATTTTAATTGCTTAAGCGTGTGAACAGATACTTAGTGGCAGTAATAATGTTACTAACATTTAAGAGTCAGTAGAGAGCTTTAACTTGATGTTAAATTTTTAACATAATCGGATGAAAGATATGCGAATTTTAATCTTTGGCTTGTTGTTTTTTCTTGCCCATGCAACAGGTAGTGATTATACATTAGGTGCTGGCGATCAAGTTCAGATCACGGTTTATGGCGAAAAAGATTTAACCACCAACATTAAAATTAATAAATCTGGTGTTATTTCTTTTCCATTTTTATCTGATATTAAGGTGGCGGGGTTATCGCCAAAAGAATTAGAGAATAAAATTGCAAACGGCTTACGCGGTGATTATCTCATTGACCCACAAGTAAATGTGTCTATTGCAATGTACCGACCTTTTTTTATTCATGGGCAAGTTAAGCGCCCGGGAGGTTATCCTTTTCAAGAGGATTTAACCCTAGATAAGGCGATAGCTATCGCTGGTGGTCTAGCAGCTAGAGCGTCGAAGTCATCTTGGAATATTACAAGATTAGTCGATGGTAAAAAATTGGTAATTGACGCGAATGTTTCCAGCGCGATTTTACCAGACGATATAATAGAAATTGAGCAAAGCTTTTTTTGAAAACAATAGAAAATAAAAATTTAATATCCATTAATGAAGAAGTGGCTTTAAAAGAAATTTTAACGCCGCTTTGGTCGCGTCGATGGAAAATTATATTTTTTACTTTGATCTTGACACTTTTAGCTGCAGTTTATGTATCGTTACTTAAACCTTCATATAGTGCGACTGCAATTCTACAAATTGGTACTAACAAACCTGCGAATACCTTATCGATTAATGATGCCTTTAATGAATCAAATGCCAGTAAAGAGCAAATTCAAACACAATTTGAGTTATTACGTTCTCGAAAGTTTGCCGAGCGTGTTATTTATCAACTTAATCTAGTTAAACACGCAGAATTCAATAGCGGGAAATATAACGATAAACTTGTTTTTCTTACTAACGTGGGGCAACGAAAATCCCAAGCGACAGTCAGTGATGTTGTTCGAAAATTTCAACAAAATTTATCCATAGTACCAATTGCGGGTACTGAGTTAGTTAAAATATCTTATGTATCTTTTTCTGCACAATTATCACAAGAAATAGCGAATCAAGTGGGTGTTACGTATCTGCAATATCAAGACGAAATTCATAGTGCATCAAAAGAAACCACTTCTCAGTGGCTGGTTGACCAACTTGAAGAGTTAGGCAAAAAACTGCAACTGTCAGAGTTGTCTTTGCAAGCATATCGAGAAGCTGAAGGTATTGTCGATATTCATGGTGTGGTGGGCTTGGTAGGCTCTCAACTGACAGAGTTAACATCGGAAACCTTGAAGGCGGCGAAATTAGCCGATGATCTTGCTATTTCACATCAAGAGATTCAAAAATACGCAGGAGATATTGCAAAGCTCAGTGAGCTACATGAAATAAGTAGTCATGCAACGTTAATGCAATTACGTCGAGAAGAAGAGAAAGTTGAACGTAAAATGTTCGAGTTATCGAAACGATATGGCCCTAAGCATCCGAAACAAATTGCCGTTAATGCCGAATTAATGTCCTTACAAAACCGTATTACACAGCAAGTTTACGATATTGTTATCTCAATGGAGAAAGAATATTTTAGTGCAGTAGAGAAAGTTAATGGTACAAAACAGCGCTTAGATATCGCCAAAAAAGACTACTTACGCTTAAGTCGTTTACAAAATAAATTTTCGCAGTTAACGCGTGAAGTGGATACCAACAAAGAGCTTTACAATAACTATTTAGTACGCTTAAAAGAAGCTGATGCTATGGGTAACTATAAATCGAATTTTTATGTTCGGTTTATAGATAAAGCAACCGTACCAAAAAGCCAGTCTGCACCTAATAAAATAATGGTGATAGCTTTCACGTTTATACTCTCGCTAGCAGTGATTTCATTGATTATTATCATGCGTGAATTGCTAATGGATACATTGAATTCGCGCCGAAAATTGGATAATTTTAATGACGCACCTATTCTCGCTGTTTTACCAAAAATCAAGGTGAGAGCTCATCAAAAAAAGGAAGATGCTTACACTACAGATAATAGATTTACTGAAGCGATAAGAACATTACGCACTGCTTTGTTATTTAATAATGAAAAGAAGCCGCCGAAGATTATAGCAGTAACTTCTTCAGTGCCTAATGAAGGTAAATCGACTGTTGCGTTGCATCTTGCTCGTTCGTTCAGTGAAATGGAAAAAGTGTTACTTATAGAAGCCGATATGCGACACCCAACCATTGCTAAAAATATGAATTTGAATGAACATCGCCCAGGATTATCTAACTTGTTAGCTAAAACGCATCAAATTAATGAATGTATTATTCGTGATAAAAACGTCAAATTAGATATTTTAACCTCAGGTGTAACCCCCGCTAACCCGTTAGCCTTTCTCTCAATGAAACGTTTTAATATGTTGATTAAAGTATTTGGCAACTTTTATGATCGTATTATTATTGAAACTCCACCTGTTCATGCGGTGAGTGACGCCGTTATTATCTCAAAATTAGTGGATAGTGTTATTTATATTGTGCACGGTAACAAAACTAAACGAGAACAAATTTCGTCAGGTCTTAGAATGCTAAAACAAGTGAATGCACCAATTGAAGGTGTAGTGGTTAACCACAGTGAAAATATTGATACTGATAAATATCAGAATAAATATTATACCGAGCGCGACAATATCATTAAGCTCGCGGCCAGAAAACGCGGTTAACTCAAACTTATTATCATTTACTTACTTAATTCAATTGCGATCAAAGCAGTTTATGCCTTGGCTATTTTTGCGTACAATAAGGCAAATTTTTAATAGTCACTGTTATGAAAATACGTACAAACTTCTCCTTAAAATCTTTCAATAGCTTTAATGTGCCTGTTGTTACACCAGAGATATTTTTTCCATCGACGTTAAAAGAGTTGGCTGAAATACCAGTAGCAAAAGCGACGTCATCTTATATTCTCGGTGAAGGTACCAACTCTTTATTTTGCCAAACAAGTGCTCCTATTATTATTAAACCTAGTCTTATGGGCATTGAAGTCAACGAAAGCGATGAATATTTTCAAGTTAAAGTTGCGTGTGCAGAAAATTGGCATGATTTTGTGCTGTTTTGTATTAAACGTGGCATATTCGGTTTAGAAAATTTAGCCTTAATTCCTGGAAGTGTTGGTGCTGCACCTGTGCAAAATATAGGTGCTTATGGCATCGAAGTGTGCGATTTCATCGAGTCTGTTTCATGGTTCGATTTTGCTCAACAAAAACAAATAAACTTTACTAACGCGCAATGTCAATTTGGTTATCGTGACAGTATTTTTAAGCGAGCGTTAAATGGTTCGGGAATTATTACTCATGTTAATTTCGTTTTTCCAAAAGCTTGGCAAGCAGTAAATAGCTATCAAGGTTTGAGCGATATTACCTCACCTGTTACACCTGAAGCTATAATGGCAAAGGTCATTCAGCTTCGCCAAGCCAAATTACCTGATCCTAAAGACTTGCCTAACGCGGGCAGTTTTTTTAAAAATCCTATAGTGAAAGAAGCTTTGTTTAATAAACTGCATCATCAGTATTCTACTATGCCGCATTATCGACAATCTAATGGTGACATAAAGCTAGCAGCGGGATGGTTAATTGAACAAACAGGTCTTAAAGGCTTTCGTCAACACGGTGTTGGCGTGCATGAAAACCAAGCCTTAGTTATTATCAATTATGAAAGTGAACAGGGCGAACAAATTGTAGCTCTGTCGGTTTATATTCAGGAACAAGTTATGGCTAAATTTAACATCCAATTAGTGCCAGAAGTTCGGTTTATTGGTGCTAACGGTGAATTGCGCAATGCCAATACAGGAAGTGAAAATGAAAGCCATACGTGAGCAATTAATAAAGAGGTTGGTCAAAGGTGAGTTTTTATCAGGCCAAGCTTTAGGTGAGGAGTTAGGTGTTAGCCGAGCTGCCATTTCAAAACATATTAGTGCTTTGCAGGAAATAGGTTTCGATATATTTAGTGTTACTGGTAAAGGTTATCGTTTAGCAAACCCCATTGAACTGCTCGATGAAAGCCGTATTACGCAATTACTTATTGAGCAAAAAACTCCAGCAAAAGTAGAAGTACATAACTTAATTGATTCTACTAATAGTTACTTAATGCGACGCTTACCTAATCAAAATATTCCTGGGCAAGTGTGTATTGCTGAGCACCAAAGTGCAGGGCGAGGGCGAAGAGGGCGGCAGTGGATTTCTCCTTTTGGTTCGCATATTTATTTATCGATGTATTGGCATTTAGAGCAAGGTATGTCGGCTGCAATGGGCTTAAGCGTTGTCGCTGCACTTGCCGTGAGTGATGCTATAAAATCTTTGTATAGTGTTGATGTTGAACTGAAATGGCCAAATGACATTTATTTTAATGGTGTCAAACTTGCGGGAATTTTAATTGATCTTGAAGGTCAAGCAATGGAGCCTTGTCATTGTGTTATTGGTATTGGTTTAAATATTAAAATGCCAGAAAAGAGTGCAGCCTTAGTTGACCAACCTTGGATTGATTTATCGACAGCGCTTGGTGTAGATATAGATCGTAATGTTTTGGCGGCCAGTATTATTTCAGCATTGCTTACACGCCTTAAAGTACACAGCGAAACAGGTATAAATACCATGGTTGCGCAATGGCAATCACAAGATTTTTATTACAATAAACCAGTTTCATTAATCACGGGAGAAAAAGTTACCCGGGGTATTTGTCGCGGCATTAACGCACAAGGCGCATTAATGCTAGAAGTAAACGGCCAAGTTAGTCCTGTTTATGGCGGTGAAGTAAGTTTAAGGGCTGGTATATGAGACTATTAGTTGATGTTGGTAACACGCAGGTAAAATATGTGCTGCAAGGCACTAAAACCTCTTCGGTATTCTCTGATGTTATATATGTAGATTATCAGACTTTTCAAAACCAATTATCGCAAGGTGAGTTTTCACAAGTCACTGAAATTATTGTGGCTAACGTGCATGGACAGGAAGTACTTGAATCAATTGAATGCTGGGCTACAGAAAAAAATATTGCCTGCTTACAAGTTCACAGCAGTGCACAAGCTTTTGGTGTTAAGTCTTCTTATCATCAAGCAGAACGCTTAGGTGTTGACCGTTGGCTAGCTTTAATAGGAGCTAAGCAGCTTTACCCACAACAAAACATACTAATTATTGATGCCGGTACAGCGACAACAGTGGATATTTTAGATGTTAATGGCCAGCATCATGGTGGTTGGATAATGCCTGGCGTAGAGGTGCTATTTAGTAGCTTGTTGTCTCGAACCAATAAAATTGTTGCCTCACCAAGTGCTAGCGCAAGCCTTGAATTTGGTACCGACAGCTCAAGCTGTTTAAATCATGGCAGTTGGGCTATGACTATTGGCGCTATCAAAGAAGCGATTACCCAAGCAAACAACTTGCTTGTACTGAACAAAGTGTTAATCACTGGCGGCAATGCTCAAAAAATTGCTAACCTTATTCCAGAGACTTGTCAGCTTGAGCCAAAGCTAATATTTCATGGCTTAAGCTGTTTTAAGGCCACTGAACGACGAGATACAATCAACAATTAAATGTCATTGTGTGCAAAAAACCATCAAACGCATAAAAACATGCTTTTTTTTGCATTTTGGTGTTGCAAGCTAGAAAACATTACTCTAGAATTCGCACCACTTAATGTAGTGCCGACTTAGCTCAGTTGGTAGAGCAACTGACTTGTAATCAGTAGGTCGCCAGTTCGACTCCGGCAGTCGGCACCATTAATACATTACTTGTAATGTGAAAAATAAAATTTGGAGGGGTTCCCGAGTGGCCAAAGGGATCAGACTGTAAATCTGACGGCTCAGCCTTCGGTGGTTCGAATCCACCTCCCTCCACCATTTTAACAGAGATAATCTGATAGATTAGCGGGTGTCGTATACTGGCTATTACCTCAGCCTTCCAAGCTGATGAAGCGGGTTCGATTCCCGCCACCCGCTCCAGTCTTTATAGAGAAATGCTGATATGGCTCAGTTGGTAGAGCGCACCCTTGGTAAGGGTGAGGTCGGCAGTTCGAATCTGCCTATCAGCACCACTTCTTCTTTAGACCTTCTATAGATTAATCAATGTTTAACACAATAAATTAATTTATTTAATGTACCCAGAGGTATTTTAAGATGGCTAAAGCAAAATTTGAACGTAATAAACCGCACGTTAACGTTGGTACTATTGGTCACGTCGATCACGGTAAAACAACACTAACAGCCGCTATCTCTGCGGTATTAACTAAAGTACACGGTGGTGAAGTTAAAGACTTCGCACAAATCGATAATGCTCCTGAAGAGCGTGAGCGTGGTATTACAATCAATACTTCTCACATCGAGTACGATACTGCAATCCGTCACTACGCCCACGTAGATTGTCCTGGCCATGCTGATTACA
>NZ_JACGWF010000174.1:0-2282 GCF_014077595.1 Colwellia sp. 6M3
GCGGAGTTTTTCAAGTTAGTTGTCGCATCAAGTTAAATTTTATGCCGCCCGCATTGCTTCTTTTTTTTCTGGATTTAAATTTACTTCATTGATCATTGTCCAATCTCGAGATTTTCCTGACCAACGACTTGGGTTCTGTAATTTCGCCATTTCATTTACCTGATGACGTTTCGCTAGTATCGCTTTATCTAATCCTAAATGACGCTGGTTTGGCGTGACAAATTTAATACCGCTGTGCAAGTGCTCATCGTTGTACCAATCAACAAATCCGCTAACCCACTTTCTTGCGCTACCCATGCTTTCAAAGGCTTTCTCAGGGTATTCCGGGCGATACTTTAACGTCTTAAATAGCGATTCAGAATAAGGATTATCATTACTCACAGACGGTCGGCTAAATGAAGGAACAATACCTAACTCCTGCAATGTCGCTAATAACGTTGCCCCTTTCATTGGACTGCCATTATCCGAGTGCAGTGTGACTTGCTCAGGCTTTACCTGCTCTCGCCTGCAAATATCTACCATTAAATCAGCCGCCAGTGTGCTTAGTTGTGTGTCATGAACCTGCCAACCAACTATTTTTCGACTATAAATATCCATCACTAAATATAAGTATAAAAACTGACCTTTAACAGCTGTTGGCAAATACGTGATATCCCATGTATAAATTTCGTTTACACGTGTTGCCCTGAGTGCTTTTGGCTTTTTTATCTTTTTATTTGGTTTAACTTTTTCTCTGTGTGTTAATAATTTATGCGATTTCATAACACGATAGAACGAACTTTCTGATGCTATCCACACACCTTTATCCAATAGTTTAGGGACTATCTTGCTGGGTGGTAAATGTCCATATTCTATTGAATTAACAGTCTTAATTATACGCTGTTGCTCTAATTCAGTTAGCCTGTTAGGTGGTCGCTTTATCGTACTTGTTCGCTTATCTGTCATATCATCAGCTTCAATCCAGCGTTGAATTGTTCTTGCCGTTAGACCAAGTAACTCACATGCTTTTTCTTGCCTTGCCCCTGATTTCTGCGCGTCGGTAATGAGCTTTATCAATTCATGACGCTCAGTTGAGCTGGTTAATCGTCCTCGTTGAAACCCCAGAGCGCATCGGCTTTTTTTTTGAGTACGAGTAAGGCGGCTGTTTCTGCTAACGCTTTGTCTTTACGATTAAGCTCTTTTTGAAGCTGCTTAATTTCTTGTTTGAGCTGTTTACTGTCTGATTTTACGGGCTTCGTTGAAGGCCCTTTAGCAAAATTTTTCTTCCACTGCTCGATATGATGTGGGTAAAGCCCTTTACTACGGCAGTATTCATTAACGGCTGTGTCATCCAAACGTCCACATTCAATAATTGCGTTAAGTCTTTCTTCAAGATCCCAGTCTTGTGGTCGTTTTTCTGATGTCATTTGGCTGCCTGTATAGTCCGTTTCAAGTTCATGGTTTTTAGCAAGCGCTATCCAACGTTGCAAGGTTGAATAACCGATGCCTAAATCAAGTGCAATATCTTCTAGGCGAACATCATCACATTGAGATAATGCTTTTTCAACAGCTTGAACTTTAAATTCTTGTGTAAATCGACGTCTCATTTTATCTGCCTCTATTAAAAGTTAGAGGCGACAACTATCCTGACACAGGGGGTGAGTGTCAGAGTGTTGATGTTGGGAGGTTAGCAAGAGAAACGTTAAATAATACTAATAGAGGTTTTGGCGGCGGGCACAGTCATATGGCAGGCGGTATTATTTTACCTGAGTATATAAGCATGTTCACTGATAAAAATAACTATTTTAAACCATTCATTAAAAAAATTAGCGAATGGCGCGCTTAATTATAAGAGGAAACTATGGAAAAATTGTTTGAGTCAATGCTTTGGAATAGCCGAATTGTACTCGTTTTTGGCGTCATCTCATGTATGGTGACCGGTGTTGCTTTGATTAGCTTGGGTTTATATGAAGTTATTCACCTAGTTACGGCTTTATTTGACTATTTAATTACTCACTCAGGCAATGTGACCCGCGACAATATTATTCTCTTTGTAGTTGAAATTTTAGATACGTTTCTACTTTCAGCCGTTTTATTTATCTTCGCTTTTGGTTTATACGAGCTGTTTATTAGTCCAATAGAAAATTCACGGCAGCACACGTCAAAAGCTTATGAGATTAAAACAATAGATCAGTTAAAAGCTAAGCTTGGTAAAGTTGTTATCATGTTATTGGTGATTAAGGTATTTGCTTACCTTGTGGAAATTAAACCTCAATCTATGGCTGAACTACTATACTTAGCCA
>NZ_JACGWF010000023.1:0-52803 GCF_014077595.1 Colwellia sp. 6M3
ATATTGAAGTGCTTCACATTAAACCCTTTTTTTTGAGTCTCAATAATGCTGAGCAAAATTTTATCTATATCTTTTATTTTGATCAGCTTTTCATTATCTTCTTCAAACAATAAATACTCTGCATCTAATATTTCATAGGGTATATCCACCAGCTCACATACTTTAAATACACCGGTATTCCTCATGTTCTTTAGCTCCGCATTTATATAATGCGTTGCATCTTCTACACTTACATAATAATTTTTATCATAAGCTTGTGAGTTGCTAACGACAGTTCAGAGCCTAAACCGGCCCTATAGGTTTGTAGTGAATTTTTGTCCTTAATAGGCTCTTAGTTTCACGAAAGGTTAATATCAGCTTATGGCTAGATGTTGTCGTAAATTCTAACAAAATTCTAACGTCCGCTTTGTCGGATCTCCTGTCATAAGCGTGACTGAAGTAAAGGTCTGCTTTGCGCACTTACTTGTCTTTATTTTTGGTGGTTTGTGACGATTGTTATAGTTTTCTCATGATTTTTGATGTGAAAGTTTAAACTGATTTATCCTTATCTAGCTATAGCCCTTAAAACTATCGAACAAGAATTTTTACTTTATTTGAAGATCCACATAACTGTTTTATGTTACTGGACATTAGCAATGAGATTAAGGTGTATTACGTAATAGTCATTAATTTCTAACCACTGCTGATAGGCAGCTAATCCACAGAAGGGGTCATTGATACGTTTAAATTTATAAGCGTACTAACCAACGAGTAGAGGATGATTTTATTTTGGAACGAAGTGGGTGTTTTTTTGAGGCTCTTAATTTAAATAAACTAAAAAGCGATGATAAACGACTCAGGGTTTTCATTACTACCCTGATTAATCTTCAAATAACATGAAACTATATTCAGGATTGTTTTTGGCTTTATACATGGCGCTATCTGCGTTCTTCATTAGCGTTTTTTCGTTGTTACCATGTGCTGGAAACATCGCTATTCCAATACTTGCTGAAATGGTGATGTTATTTTTTTCAATACAGAATGGCTGATTAAGTGCGTTGCAAATCTTTTCTGCAAGTTTGATGGCATCTTCAGTTTGGCTTATCTGAGGAAGTATTATAACAAACTCATCACCACCTAGGCGTGCAACCGTGTCAACTTCTCGGTGAACAATACCTTTAATACGTTGTGCAATCTCTATTAATAATTTATCACCTATACAATGTCCAAAGGTATCATTTACAGGTTTGAACTTGTCTAAATCAAGCATAAGTAAGGCGAGTAACTTTCTGTCTCGTTTACATTGAGCTAACGATTTCTGCAAGTTTTCTGATAATAGACGGCGGTTGGGTAAATTAGTTAAAGGGTCATATAAGGCGAAATGTTCTAATTTATGTTCATATGCTTTTTGTTTAGTAATATCTTCAATAATACCTAAAACAACTTGCTTACCATCAATATCTGTTAATGCAACACCACTGATACTGATCGGATATTTTGTACCATCTTTTCGTATATATTCTTTTTGATTTGGACCAAAACGTCCAGTGGCTTCCAAGTCTTTAAGTTGCTGTTGTTCCTGCGCTTCATATTCTCTTGGCGTAATATCCCAGTAGCTTAAATTAATAAATTCCTGTTTTGCGTAACCTGTAGATTTTAAAATGGAATCGTTTACTTCCAGGAACTTGCCTGTGTTGGCATCAACTACTGCCATACCAACAGGTGATAATTGAAACAGGGTTGAGAATATTTTTTCTGAACGCAGTAGTTTTAGTGCTAGTGCATTGTCTGGACTATCGATCAGCTTTGTCATTTTCAGATGTACTCTATTGATACATTAAGCCATTTTTAAATGAAATTATATAAGTTAAATGATAACTTTTTTAATTTTTGATTCTATTATTTATATTAGTTGAGATATTCCTAAGCGCGTTACTTATTATCGTTAATGCCAAACTGCGCTAGTGCTTGTTGCCATTCGGATGATGATTTTAAAACACCTATTTGCTGCTCTACAAATTCAATTAATTGCGGATTTGATTTTGGCAGTAACACTGAACGTTCAAATGTGGAGGTTGTGTTTTTACTAAAGTAAACCTTGTCTTGAATCTGATGTTTATGGATTAAATATTGCACCGGAATTTCCCCTGAGACAATAAAGTCAATTCGTTTACGTGCAACCATGCCGACACTGTTTTCTAGCGATAAGCTATTGAATGCACTTACTGTGTTGTCTTTGATTAATGCGTCTATTTGATCATCGAAAAAACCTATCACTTGGCTAGTGCTCATACCTGCTACTCGTTCTTTTGCAATGCTTTCTAATTTTTTATCCTGAGAAGATAATATGATATTAGCGTCATTTAGTAGCGGCTGACTCCAATAGTACAGCTGCTTACTGGGATCAAACCATTTATAGGATACAAAAGGCACAATACAATGATCGGTCAATTTTAGCTCTAATAACAAACGAGAACGGGGTAATACTAAAACCTCAAAGCTATATTTGTACTGTGCTTTTTTATTTAAGAAGTCTGTAAAAGTATAGAGCAAAGCTAAACGATCGTTTTCGTCGGTAACGAAAGGCCCAGATAGATACGCAGAACACACGTAGAACTTTTTCGCCAAAGTACTTTGGCTGAACGTCGAGAATAGTACGAGTAGTATGCTTAATTTTATAAACTTGTTAAAAAACATGAGGAAGTATTCCTTATTTACTCAATGTTATAGCTAATAACAATCATAAAATTTATTTAATAATCGGTCATAATCTTATAAAGATAGTACTTACTTTTGAGGTGTGTCAAATTTTAATTGTCAGCTAAAATGCGGCATTCATAAGTTGATAACGGGTTTGTATTATGACTAATAAAGCACACTCAATTACCTTTTAAGTGCCCCAATTGCTAATCCTAAAGCTTACTCATAACAAATTATTCTAGTCTAATAAGTCGTATGTTCATGGTCATATTTTAAGCCGTATCATGCGAAAGTCTTTTTTGTGCGGAGTTGGGAGTAACAAGTATAAGTTAAGGTATAGACGATGTATTTTTCAAAGGTTTAAATTTTGCCATCGAAGTTTGTACTTCTGGCATTTTGTTAGCCGTTTCGATAAGTACTTATGAACTTAATCAAAACGGCTAACACTACTCTTATAACAACTTTAGGTTAAGTTGTGACAGTTATTAACGACGCGATAGGTGTTATTCAAGCTCAATATAGTTCGCGGTAATAACGCCTTGTTGATCTAAAGTGCCTTTAATTTTCAGTTGAGTATCAATTGAGATTGAAGACCAAAACTGTTCAGCTGCAACCCGTACGTCATCGATTTTAAATATTGTTGTTTGACCTACTAAAACTTGATGACCTGAAACAACCAGAGTGCCCTCATTTATCGCTTCAACAATTCCTTTAAACTCTGTACGGTTACTATCATTATCATCATCGTCCTTTTCTTCAATTTCAACGGACAGGGCGACAAAAACACCATCTATCAGTTGGCCTTTTACCTCGACTTGCATATTATTTTCAAGTTGTTCAAAAAATACCTCTTGGTTTACGTCGTCGCCATTTTTCCCTTCAAACTCGGTGTTTGCGTCGGTAATAACCGTTACACCAACAAGGCTAAAGCTAAAGTTTAAAATATTACTTACATGACCTTTTAGTTCTACTTCAGCGTTTTCATCTTCATTTTCACGTTGCATTTTAGTGGCAATATTTTTGCCATCGCTATCAACAAAACCTTTGAGTTCGACAAACTCACCAATGGCTACATCAGCCAAATCAAAGAAGCGTTCGCCGTTATCGGATTCATCTTTCATTTTGGTTTGATTATTAATTTCAAATTCAACACCAAGCACGGTTACTGTGCTTAAGTCTAAATTAATGGCTTCAATAGCGCCTTCAATACTCAAATTTGTCTTTTGTTCAATACGTATTTTTTTCGCCAACAAGCTACCATCAGCGTTGAACTCACCTTTAATTTTAACTCGTACATTGGCCATTAAAGCGCTAGCGTCGCCATATTTAAACTCAGTATTATCATCCAGAATAATGGCAATACCATCTACTTTAAAATTACCTGAAGATTCAAAGTCAGTGATAAAACCTTCTACATGTCGGTTATCTCCTTCTTCATTATTTTCATTTTTTTCTTTAAGCTTTACTTCGCTAACCACTAATACACCAGCATTTAAGGCTGTATATTCACCTTTAACACGAACTTGTTGTCCATCTACTAAGTCAGCCTCAAGAAAGTCTTTAAATATTGCTGAACTATAATCGATAGTTAAACCATTTAGCTCGAATGTTTTATTAACGCTATCTAGTAATGTTATGCGAGCTTGAATTTTTAACTGTGTTTGTTCTGTTTCTTTTTCTATTCGTGTGGCGTATAAAGTGCCATCGGTATGAAAGTAACCACTTATCTCGAGAATATCTCCCGGTATAAGATCAGCTAATAGAAAGTTTTCAAAACTGGTTAAATCGTCAAACACTATGGTTTGGTCAAGTATTGTTATCGTATTTGCGAATAAATCTATACTAGCTATTGGGCCTTTTAATTGTTCGTCATAATGAATAGCATTGGCGTTACCGGTTGTGCCATCTTCGTTTATTTCCCCACTGAGCGTTACAACCATACCTACCTGAAGATCTGATTCGCTTGCGCCACCGTTATCATCTGTTGTTACGGTGGTTGCATCAGTTTCATATTCAACACCATTGATAAATACACTGCCAAAACCGGTGATAACACCTGTCGTTGCCGTTATCGTTGTCGTTGGTTTTGGTGGCGCTGGTGTTGGATCTGCAGGCGCAGTTGCACTTGTAGATGAACCACCACAAGCGGTTAATACTGAAGCTGCTATTAATGATAAAATAAGTTGATTTGACATGTTTAAATCCTCAGAAAATTAATCATATATAAACTATTATTAGTTTTAGTTAGATTGATAATTTAACTTAGGAAGATGACTATGGTATGAGTGTTTTATCCATTATAAACAACATGATAGACTTTCTTCTAGAAAATAGGTATTGATTAAAAATCAATACCTACGATTGTTTTATATTCCATCCGATGATCGGTTAGTGTGTAAAACAATTTATCAATGCAAAAAAACTTTATCAAGAAACACAAAATATAGCTATTAAAATAAACAAGAGGAGCATACTTTTTGTACTGCCTAGGTTTGTTTACGTATTCATGTAAGTTTTATTAAACTAATGCTCATCAGTATTATTTTTTGGCAGATATTTATAACCATTGACCATGGCGGATACTAGGGCACTTTTTTCTCGCCTTTCTGCGATAACTACGCCAATGATATGCAGTGGAATCAGAAATAACAGACAGTAAAAAACATAAACATGTGCAGTGATAAAAGGGTTTCTGATATCTCTCATCGCTTGATAAGCGACCTCATCAACGTTCTCTTTGGAATAAGGCTGTATTGCGGCTAAATTATCTTTATCAATAGCGATGCTTTCAGCAAAATAGTGGCCAAAAGGTGGATAATAAATATCAGTACCCGCAATAACAAGGCCAGAAATCATTTGTGCAGTCATTGTTGCAAGTAAAGCTAATACCATTAACTTACCCGCAGGATTATGTCCTTTGTATGCTTGTTTTTTACCTGCTTTAAATTCAGTAAATTCAGCTTTAAAGCCACTGTTAAAGGGCAGGGTTTTATGCCAACGCTCATAACCTTTACCAACAAAACCAATAATTAAACGAAATATTAAATTACACGCAAACACGTAACCTACAAGCACATGGATTGTTTTTAATAAGACTTTTCCATCGCCGGCAATACCAAATGTTTTACTATGTAGAATCATCGAACCAAGCGCAATGAGTAAGAGAATAGCAACAACATTAATCCAATGAAAAAGCCTAATATTTCGACTCCAAACGAAAACTTGCTCTTTAGTTATTTGCATTTCAACTCCTGCTATCGAATAGGTTCATTATATTGATATTATAGCGTGGCTTTGGGCTAAAATGTAACTTACTGGGGCTGTAAAAAAAATTGTTTTTACGCGTTAAGTTGTTCTATATAATTAAAAAATTGTTTTAATTGGCCAGTTAACCGTATGGTCAGCCAAATTTATTAATCAACCATTTTTGCTTTTAGGTCGAATAGTTAGCATTACATATTCACATTCCAATATAAAACAAATTACCTTACACTCTAACTATCTGACATTAAATGATATTGTGCTATGGCTGCCGATCGGTTTATACCTTATAGAAAACAAGACATTATTGAAATGTGCTTACGAGAGCTTCAATTAGATGATTCAGAATTATCGTTTCGGCAGTTTTCTGATTTGCTATCGAATTCGCTGCATGTTGAATATCATCAAACCTTAGAGTCGTTAAAGAACGACTATGCGCCATTTGATCCTAATGCAGATACTAAGCAGCTTGACCCTTATACAACAGAGCAAAAAGCGGATTGTCAGGCAAGTTTTGCTAATAACTTTGCCAGTGTTTTAAATGCCGCCAACTTTGAAAAAATTACTGAGCAAGACTTACAAGATGCTTTAACAGAAGAATCGTTATTTAAAGTTAGATTAGAGGTTGAATTTGATGACTTCGAACAAGTTGTTTTTTACCGACGAGGCGAGTCGCAATTAACTGAAACTATTACTTCATTATTTGGCCTGCGAAAACAAACGATTAACTTTACTAACTATGATCGCGTAGCAATATTTATAACCTTCAAAGATAAAGCTCATTTTGACGCCAAGAAAAAGACCCTGTTTGGTTTTGAGCCCGGTTCAACCATAGTGAAACTTTTTCAGAATGTTCCTAAAGCCGATCTAGAAATGCTATTTCCGAACAGCGAAGTACGTATGCGCCCCATTGATAAGGCCTTTATCGGTGCTTCGGCAGTAGTAGGTGGTGCTGTAGTGTTAGTGACTAAACTTGGCGCATCCATTTTATTGCTGGCAGCATTAATGGGCTTTTGGATAGGTTGGCGCGAAGAAGCAGTAGAAATGACTCAACAACACTTTATCTCTTTTGCGATTGGCTTAGGGGTATTTGCTGGTTTTATTTTTAAAGAATGGAGTAAATTTAAAAATAGAAAAATTAAATTTATGAAAGCGCTTTCTGACAACCTGTATTTTAAAAACCTTGATAATAACGCGGGTGTTTTTCATACCTTGATTGACGCTGCAGAAGAAGAAGATTTTAAAGAGGCCATTTTAGCTTATAGCTTTTTACTGAACAATAAAGACGGTTTAACTGCTGAAGCCTTAGACGAAAAAATAGAATATTGGTTTAAAGTAAAGTATCAATGTGAGCTTGATTTTGAAATTGTTGATGCCTTAAGTAAGCTTGAGCGAATGGAGTTAGTTGAGCTAAATAATAATGTTTACCAGGCTATTGCTTTAGACGAAGCTAAAATAATATTAGACACACATTGGGATAATATTTTTAATTATGCTTAGTGTTAGTGCTTTATTCCTTTTCATTCATTATAAAACCTTATTAATCGAGCTTTAGGTGTTGCTGAAAATACAATGCCGTTCAATTAACACCTGTGGAAAACATCTTAAGCTTCAAAAGTTTATACAACATTAATATCAATCTATAATTGATGTAAAACGATTAGTAGTTGTTTAACTTTGCTAGTAAGTAACTTTGCATGAAGCCTGCTTCTTTTTTTAAATCCCTTAAAACAGTGTCAGTAAAAAGGGCCATAAATATTTTGGTTTTGATTACAATTAGTTAGGTTTTAGAAATCTGATATGAAGTGGAAAATAATCTTTAGCTATTTTGTACAATTAATTACCTTAATCTTCAAAATATTACCTACAACCTAAGCAGTGCGTTCACCCGATTTTCTTACATTGTGATATGCTATTTATAAGTGATATACATAATTAATAGAGTTGGATTGAATAAGTGACGTTACTTTTTATTTATTTAGCAGTTGCCATTGGCGTATCTTTTTTGTGCTCAGTACTCGAAGCCGTACTATTATCAATAACGCCTAGCTTTGTTGAGCAATTGCAAAATAAAAAACCGAAAAACGGTGCGGTATTAGCAAAAGTCAAAGCGCGATTAGAAGAGTCTCTTGCTAGTATTTTAATTCTTAATACCTTTGCTCATACCATGGGTGCGGCAGGCGTTGGTGCGCAGGCTATTGGTATATTTGGAGAGAAATGGGAAACCTTAATTGCCGTATTACTGACATTGGTTATTTTGTATTTTTCAGAAATTATTCCTAAGACCTTAGGTGCTACTTTTTGGCGCAATTTAGCCATACCTTCTGCTTATGTAATTTCTTGGTTGGTCAGAATAGTTTATCCACTGGTTTGGCTGTCAACTCGGCTCACCCGTTCGTTCAAGCAAGGTAAAGAAAGCGAAATCACACGAGAAGAAATTATCGCTTTAGCGTCGCTAAGCTATAAGGACGGTAGTTTGTTTTCACAAGAAAACGAATATTTATCGAATATCCTTAATTTACGTGAGTTGCGCACAGGAGACGTTTTTACACCAAGAACCGTCGTACACATGTTGCACCAAGATACTACCGTAACTGCCGCACTTGATCATGAGCAAACGCGACAATTTACTCGAATACCTGTTTACGGTAATACCATTGATGATATTACGGGTAAAGTCATTAAAGGTGACTTGTTTGAAGCTGAGCGTAGTGGACACGGTGACCAGCCTATCAGTAAATTTGTTATTCCGTTATCAGCGGTATCTGAAAAACTACCCGTTCAGCAATTACTCGATATGTTCATCAAAAACCATATACATATTTATTCTGTAGAAGATGAGTATGGTCAAACATCGGGCATAGTTACGTTAGAAGATGCCATTGAAACTCTGCTAGGGCGAGAAATTGTTGATGAAAGCGATGCCGTAACCGACATGCAGGCACTTGCACGCGATAAATACCGTGAAAGGTTAAGAGAAGTGAAGCAAAACAATAATGATTAAGTTACCTAATAAGCCGCTTTAATAGCGGTATTTAATGCCTGTTATAGCAATATAAGATGTCCATTTAAAAATATTAAGTTTATTTATTAATAATGTGAACCCAAAGCACATTTTATACGTATGAATCTTCATGTATTAAGGAGTTTTAAAATGCGTACAAAAATTTATATATTTGCTTTATTGTTACTTACCGGTTGTAGTACTCAGTATGCGAATAAAGATATAACCGGACAAATATTTCCCTCTGTTGTAGGTACCACGCTAGAAAAAAAATCAGTATCTATTCCTGGTGATTTTAATGATGACTTAACGTTATTGTTGATTGGTTATAAGCAGAATTCACAATTTGATATTGACCGTTGGTTGATCGCTTTAGATGTTACCGAAACCCAAGTGAAGGTTTATGAAGTGCCCACTATTCAAGGGTTATTTCCGGAAATGTTTAGCACGGTTATTGATAACGGCATGCGAGCTGGAATACCAAAGCCTTTATGGCAAGGTGTGGTAACTATTTATGACGATGGTGAGAAAATCCAGGCTTTTACTGGTAACGAAAATGCATCCAATACCCGTGTGGTATTGTTAAATAAAAATGGTGAAATACTATATTTTTATGATCAAGGTTTTGCCGTAGATGCACTAAATAAATTAAGGATGGCGTTAGTCGAACACCAATAATTATTTATCACTACAACTAGATTACAAAGCCTCCACACAGAATTTAATATAACTTGTGTGGAGGCTTTAAAAATTTAGCTTATCAGTTAGGATAAATTATCGGCATTGAACTTAAGTTGATTATTTATAGGTAAAAGTAACTTTATCCATTTTTGCAATCAAACCTTGTTGCGAAGGTATAAAGGTAACTCGCTCAGTTTTAGCAATAGCATTGCTAAGAATAATTTCTACATCACCTTCCATGATAGTTTGACCATTTTGAAAAGATGCCTGGCTTGATTTAGTTGATAAATTTCCGTCAGTAAAGGCTATTCTAACGTTGCCTGTATACGTATGAAATTTACTGTCAGGTGAGATTTTTTGTGATTTTGCGGTTATTTCCATTTCATTTGCTATTGAAATATTAGAAAAAACACCAGATAAAACAAAGGTTGATAGCACTAATTCTTTAAATAATTTCATCTTGATTCCCCTACCTAGATTCATTAAATACTGCTAAAGCTCACAGACACCTTACTAAATTTTTAACACATTGACATGGTTAATTTTCAACATTCATAATAACTTCACAATCGACATTTCGTTGATTAGCTTACGGCGCTTATTCTCAAAGTGCTTGCGATAATTTATTCTGCTAAATTATTTATTTTGCCCTAAGCGTAAATAAATTTTTAAACTTCAGGTTTATTTTAAGACCTAAGTTTAGCGTTATATTTTGCGAGTATCCTTAGCTTTAATTTTTAACCTAGTTGAGCGGTAAAGCCAATTCTAAAGCCGCCCCAGTGTTTACCATTAACATAAATGGGCGCTGAAACATCATGCATTACTTCTCCAGTATCACGTTTGTAAGTTTGTAATAGAAATCTACTCGTGTGCTGACCACAACGAATACCGGTACTATCGTCAAATATTCGTTTAGTACGATTGTTGATAGTATCGGTTGTGATATTACCCGTTAATGGCTTGGAAAAGCACAGATTATGAGTAGGGAAATAACCATTAATATCAACGGCACCTGCATAAATAATATCAGGATTGTTTTGTAAAATTGGCTCTTGAATAGCGGGTAAGTATTTGTCGGTTATGCGATCAAAACTGCTGTGATATTTTTGCGGAGAGGTGTCGGCAATTTCATGATAATTAAAATTAAATAGGTCTTTCTGACTGATCACCTCAGCTTTAATTTTATCACTAAACATTTCTCCTACTTGTTGGGCAGCGATTTGAGCTTGCTGACAAAACTTTTCAATATGGGAGCCGGTTTTAAACTGAGCGAGTTCAATAAATATTGATTCTGTACTCTGGCAAAGTTCTGCAGCTTTATCTGAAACGATGTGAGTTTCTTTACTTTTTTTGACTAAAAAATTATGTAAATTTGTGATCGCTACAGAAATTTCATTACTCGTTGTATTATGTTCTTGAAGTGCCGTACTAATATGATTGCTGGCGTCAGAAGACTCTTTCATTTGTTGATTTACATCGCTTAATGAAGTCGCTAGTGGTCCCATGCTCTTTACAATGCGATGACTTTGTTCCACTACTTGCGCCATAACATGCGTTGTTTGTGAGGTTTCTTCGTTAATTTGATTCAACATGGTACCAATTTTTTCAGTCGCTTCAGCCGTTTTTGAAGCCAGTGCTCTTACCTCATCAGCCACGACAGCAAATCCTCGGCCTTGTTCACCAGCGCGAGCTGCTTCAATAGCTGCGTTTAAAGCTAATAAGTTAGTTTGCCCAGAAATGCCATCGATAACATTGGTGATATTTTGAATTTCAGCAGCGCTTTGAGACAGTGATTTTATTTTCTCTGCCGCATTGTTCACGTCAGCATTTAATTGATTAATGACTTCGACATTATCATTAAGCTGCTTTGAACCTGCCGAAGCTTCGGTCATTGCTTGGCTTGATTGTTGCGATGCAATAATAGAGTTTTCGTTCATGACTTTAATGCTAACCGACATTTGATGCGCTGAACTTGCAAGGCGCTCAACATCTTCACTAGATAATTCAATAGCATTACTGAGTTGTTCAAGAAAATAGCCTACTTCAGCAGAGTTAATTGCGAGTTTACTGGCTTTGTTGTCAATGTTTTTCCCTGCAAGGCGTGTTTTATTTGTTTGTTCAAGAAGGGTGTTTTGCAGGGAGTCGTTTGCTGAAATATCTAACTCTAAGCTTGCTATAAGCATTTGTTGTTGTGCTTTTAAGCTTTTTTTAATAGCAAAATTTATACAGGTTAGAAAAACAATAAAAGTCGCTATTAGTATAATAACAAGTTGCCAATTAATGCTCTCGGTAAGTTTAGCTAGTGAGAACACTAGAAGCGTGATTAAGCAGGAGCTTATTAACGCTAATAAAGTGGTTAGATGTCGAGATGTAAACATGTTATTCACCGCATATTATTAAATATATACCTTATTATAGTCTTAAGATAATAATTGCCGTTGCCAATAGCAATTATACTTTAATCTAAGGTTAATTATTATAGATGCAGTGGGGTTTGCTAATGTTCAAACTTACCTTGTTGAAGGTAATGAATAACTTGCTCTATAACCGCGTCATTACGCATCATAAAAACATGTGTAGTCGGCATTTCAATATGATCATTCATGCCGTCAATTTTAGTGCTTTCTACTGAAACTTTTCCATCATCAGTATCAGGAATAAGAGATGATAGTATTAAGTTTATACTTTGTGTGCCGGCGATTATGCCAACATCAAAGTTGGCTTTGCCTAATTGATTTGGCACGCTCAATGCGCCAGTACCTAACTGCATGCCAGCATCACCATTGACCAAGTGAAACCCAGGTATATTTCCTAGCTTATCAACAATTTCAGTGCCCTTATTTGGTGGGCCTAGCATCACCACTTTATTCAAGTGTTTAACGGTATGATTACTTAAAAATTGACGAACTAAAATACCGCCCATTGAATGAGTTACAAAACTTACAGACATACCTTGGCATTGTGTTAATGCATCTGAAATGGTTTTTTCTGCCAGTAATTCAATAGAATATGAGCGAGAAGGGTAGTCAATGTTCAGTACTTTATAACCTTGCTCTGTTAGGCGCTCTGCCATTTTATCCATTGAATGCGCTGAACGGGCTAAACCATGTAATAGAATTACACATTCATTCGCAGGATTAATTTTATCGTTCACTGGTGGTTCCAACTTAATGGTCAGTAACTTGAGCAAAAAGTAGCTACATAACCGAGGTAAAATTTAAATTTAACAAAACCAATATTAGCAATAATGTTGGTTTTGTTAGATAGCTTAAAGTGCTAACTGTATTGAAATAGGGCAATGGTCGCTAAGTGTTTGACTCAGTTCACGAGTGTATTTTTGTTCGAATACTAACTGATCAAATGAATTTTCAACATAACGAGCTTTTGCTTTTGGATCAAAAATTATATGGTCGATATAATCTTTGTAATAACCACCCCAACATTTTGACTCTGCGTTAATCGTAGGTGCCCAAAGTGCCTCTGCGCCTTCGTCATTAATGGTTTGCCATAAACCTTGTATTTCGCTGTAATTTAATGAAATATCTTTGACAAAACGACGATTAAAATCACCTAATAAGATAAATGGAACGCCTTCTTTAGCGCGAGCGTCAACCCAAGCTTCTAACGGTATAGCTTGCTTAGCAAGTTCAGCACAGGCTGTTTTTGCATAGACTTCTTTTTCATTAGTGTTTGGCATGCTAGCAATGCTAGTTTGATCTAATGCTTTATCAAAACAGCCAGATTTCATATGTACAGCTAATAAGCGTACGCTTTTACCGTTCTTAGTTAATGTAACGTCCATGCCTCTGCGTGCAAGACCTTGATCAAGTTCTCGATACTCAACCGCTGTAGCTTTATAGCCACTGCTTTTTCTTACGGCAACGCCAACACGTTGAACCCAATCTTTAGTGGTAAAAAAATAGTCGTATTCATCACCAAATACTTTTGCGGCCCACTTTGCGCTTTCTACTTCTTGCAATGCGATAACATCAGCATCTAATTCACGTGCATAACGTGCTAATTTTTGATAATCGGTATCTTTGCGTTGATTATATTCATGAGAGCCTAACCAGGCGATATTCCATGAGGCTACTTTTAACGTTTCAGCAAAGGTTGCCGTGCTTAAAATAGTTAGTATTACTGCAAACAGGCTAATTAATTTTGTCATGTCATTATTCTAAAATATACATTGGGCAGCTATAGTAACCGTTGGTTAACCAAATTCAAATTAACAGTTTAAAAAAATTGTAATATTATTTTACATTGCTAATTAATATTGAATTCTTAGCTTTTAGCCAATCGTCAGTCCGCTTGATTTTTATACCTTTTGAATTTATTTTATTTAATTTAACCCCATTACTTCTTGTTCATCGTTTTACTAGTAAGTCAGGAGTTGGCCGCTGGCTTTGCGTGTGTACACACCTCTTTAATTTACATTAATTTTAGTCATAAAATATTGAGGAAAAACGATGAAAAAAATAATAACGATTACAACTCTAGCGGTAGCAACTACCTTTGGTTTATTTGCTTTTATGGCATATTTAGTAAGTAACGATCAGGTATTACCCCCTGAAGTGGTGCCTAATTTAATTGTTGAATTGGCGCAATTACCTGACGAGCGCCCGGCTGAAATTAAGCCAGTATTTAAGAATGATCCACCCCCAACACCTAAACCTATGCCAAAAACTTTTGAACCAGTGGTAGAAACAAGTGTTATAGGTGATTATCATTACGATACTCAAGGGATTAAAATCGCAAGCTCTGCGCCTAACCTACTATTAGGTAATAATACTCGTGATAATGATGCTCGACCTATTGTGCGAATTAATCCTAAATATCCAACGGGTGCTGCCAGAGAGGGGATAGAAGGTTGGGTTAAATTACGTTTTGATATTAACGCGCTAGGTGGAGTGACCAATATTGAGGTTATTGACGCTGAACCGAAGCGGGTATTTAATCAAGCAGCTAAACAAGCGTTAAAAAAATGGAAGTATCGGGCCAAGTCAGAAGCTGGAGAAACAGTTACTCAGCAAGGTTTAACCGTGCAGTTAACGTTTAATATGGAACAACAAAGTTAGGGAAATAATTTGCAGTTACCTTCGATGATAAAGGGGTGGTATAACCCAAACGCTAGTCCTGAAGTGTTACTGACAAACTATAGGGCAACCGGTAAAAATAAATACCTTTCTTTACTGGTTGCTCAATTTAATTTGTCGCTATATCACTATGTCTTGAGCCAATCTAATAAAGAAATAGCGGAAGATATTGTACAAACTACATGGCTAAAGGTGATGCAGACTCAACAACAAAATAGCGTACAAACCAATGTGAAAAGTTGGATTTTTACCATTGCTCGCAATAGCTTAATTGATGAATTTCGTCGTCAAAAAAAGTGGAAAATTCAGTTGTTAGATGAAAATAAAATGCTTACGGTAAACCTTGAAAAATCAATACAGAGTGCTGACAGATTAACACAATTTAATGCTGCTCTTGAGCAATTACCCTTTTTACAAAGGGAGGCTTTTATCTTTCAACAAGAAGGTTTTTCAGTATCAGACATATCAACGTTAACCAATGATAGCTTTGAAACAATTAAAAGCCGTTTACGCTATGCCCGCAATAATTTAAGTCATTTGCTAGGAAGCCAATCATGAGTACCGATAATTTTGATAATGAGCTTTCGAGACTTTATCAACAAAGAAAAAATCAAACCCAAGTGACCGATATTACTCTAGATTTAGACAAAGGTATTAAGTTAAAGCGCTCGCCTTGGCATGTTGTCGCTATATTTTTAATGGGAGGTGCGGCGTCTTTTGGCATAATGGCTATTGTTACCCATTTTTCAAAGCCAGCTGTACATGGCATTAGTGAGCAATATATTCAGCATACTGTTCGCATCGTTGAATTAGGTGAAGTTATATCTCAAGAGCAAGGTTTAACTATCGTTAATCCGGAGTTGCCTCCTCAACCGTCGAGTTTATCACCAAAAAACTCACAAAACCGTCATGTTAGCCTAGATGAAATTGTATTGTTAAAGCCACAATTACCCGTTCAAAAAGCACTAAAAAATTCGCTTAAAGTACCAAAAATCAACGCCCAGTTAATTGACATAAGACCCATTCATCGTGTGATGCCCGAATACCCTAAGTCGGCGCTGCATGCGCGAAAATTTGGTACAGTTAAGCTTCAATATCGCATTTCAAATGAAGGTAAAGCAGTCGATATTACTAGCTTGAATAAGCAAGTTGATCGTGTGTTAGAACGCTCAGCTAAAAAGGCATTAACACAATGGCGCTACCCTTTAGAAAGCAGCAGTGACCAGCTACGAGAAGTTGAATTTGAATTTAATTTGCCACAGTAACGGGTTTGTTTAGTGGCAAATAGGCATTGTTGTTCAATTATTCGAGTTTATCCGGCTACATAGCATGAATGTTTAGCGAAAATTCATGCTATGTCAGCGTTTTATACGATACTGGCCTTTGCGAAGCAAATGTATCGTCCATAGTAACCCCGAAAGCGTTAGCCACAGTGTGACAAAAGCGAATAAAATAATTTGAATTGTGTTGAAGTTACCGGCGCTACCATAATCCATAAAATGCAGCATAAAGAAAAAATCGGCAAAGCGTTTGTTGCTATTGCTGTGGCCAATAATGCGTCCTGAGCCTTGTTCAACGTAAACACTGGTCTCTAGGTTATCATCAAAATTTATTTGCCAACTTGGGTTTTTATCCTTCAGGAAGTCTTCATTCGGAGGGATGATTAAGTTGACTGAGCCAATGCTACCAGGTCCAGAATAACTTGCTTGAGCAATCGTTGTTGCGAGCTGTTTATCAACTATTGTGAGTTGGCCCGTGATGGCATTAACAATATGGTATCGATTGGTGAAATGACGATATAAACCTTGTTGTTGAGTTAGCAGGTAATAAGGTTGTGAGAGAATAGTGGCTTGATTAAGTTCAATCGTTTCAGGGTAAGCTTTGAGTATACGTTCAACGGGCAACAAGTCTGTGTTTGTTGTTGATGGCGCTGCTATCGCTTGGCGATAAGTATTACCGCGTGCTTTTTCACGATCAATTACATTAAATGTTAAGCCACTGATTACCCAAATAAGTACTTGCAAACCGATGAGTAATGAAGCCCATTTATGGATTTTTCTTATCCAAATAATCATCGATTATCTCCATTTGGCAATTGATTCTCTCGTTGCTTGTCTAGCTGATTATATCGCTGATTTTTTTTGCGCTTATTACCGCGCTTATTGCGGGAATTTATGATCGGTTTAATGACTTTAAAATATGTCAGCATTAAGCCACTTAGCGCAGCTAACAGTGCAAAAGAAGCTATAAAAAATAATAACCAATTACTGGTATCTTCATCATCGCCATAATCCATAATATGAAAACGGAACATCCAATCAAATAGATACCAAAACTGGTGACGCTTGCTAACAACTTTACCGTTATTGGCTGAAATATAAAGTGTTGGCGAGGTAAAGTGATCAAATTCAACCTCCCATACCGGTAAGTGTCGAGCACTGAGTCCAAATGATGGATTTGATGAAATTAGCACTGTATGAGTAATGTTGTCATTGCCAGAATAGTTATGTTTGGCTATAGCCATTGCTCTGGATTGATTTAAAGGTGATAACGTTTCGCCTGTTTTAGCATCGACAATATATTGTTGTTTGGCGATGTTAAAGCGATAAACTTCACGGTCAACTAATAAGCCAACACTCAAATTTTTTGCTTTCGGGTATTGCTGAAATAGTTTTTCTGTTGGGTAGGTTAAATTTTCAGGCTTTATGCTATTTTGATGAGATATGACCAAACTATTACCGTGAATATAGTCGATATCAAAAAACACCATATAGGCGCCAGTAACCGACCATATTACAAATTGCGCGCCAATTAATAACATTAACCACCGATGAACTTTATGGCTGATATTAAAAAGCTTTAAACGCTTTTTTCTGGTGGCTTTAGTGTTAGTGTTTTTCGTATTAATGGTGCCGTTCTCCAAGAATTACTTTCATAAGCATTCATCTGTAATATTTGTGCTGCAATACTAGCGCTATCACTTAGCTAATTCTTCACAAGCTATATTTAAAATACAGCCAATCATAATAGCGGAGTAGCTTATATGCTTTTTTCAAAAAATTCAGCTAAATCTACCCGCGAATAGTTTAGAAAGTTAGTTATGATATTGATATAGTTACTTTGTCATTGCCAGAAAAATCAAATTAAAGCGGTAGTGTTCATCATTTTCCTACCCACTCATTATCATAAAGGTGACAATCATCATGGATATTATGAATGAAGCTCTGCCCATTTCTATTAACGTAAGTGATGCTCTAGCTGCCGAAATAAAAAATATATTATCTATTAGCAATAAGTTATCAGCACAATTAAATTTTCATACAATGACAGCAAATTGGTATGGAGAAGAAGAGAATGTTTTGTCGATTAATTTTTATCTTGTATCTTTTGTCGAACTTAATAATTTAGCCAAAAATATTGATAAAGCTGATGTTGATAAACTTGCTGACGATGTGTTACTCAGCTCAATACAACGTGTATTAGATTGTCATGTTGCTATTACTGATACAGAGTTAGTATTAATAGAAAAACAACCTAAGCTATTGTCGGGGTATCTGGCTAAAAAGCTTACAAAAGTACTTAACTTAATTGCCGATAGACAGGGGTTTGTGCATATATAGTGCTATGGCAATGTAATTTTTATGCATCAAAAATCAATAAAAGACCTAAAAACTATAATTAAGTTATATTAATTTAAAATAAAATTGAACTAAACCTGAATATGATGCTCTGACTTAATAAGAGATTCTCCCCTCGATTTTGTTTTTATTAGTGTTTTATATTGTTGTTTTATATTAGTGTTTTTATATTGTTATACGCTCCTCACATGAGGGGCGTTTTTTTTGCCAGCGAAAAAGTTCTTCATGGGTGTAGCACTTATATCTAAAACAAGCATGACATTTTATTTTTATCCTAATTGAACTAATTTTAATTAAGTTACTCTGACTTAATAAGAGATTCTCCCCTCGGTTTTGTTTTATTAGTGTTTATGTTTTTATTATACGCTCCTCATTTGAGGGGCGTTTTTTTTGTTTAAATTTTAAGTCAATCTGATCTAATCGGCATAAAGCATTTTGAGCAACACCTTTTATTCAATGTAATGTCCGAGAACTATTAATGCTTTCAAATCTATAAAATATAACGTTAACCGCGGCCACACCTATAACTTTTTCTATGCTCATAGGTTTTACCTATCAATATGATAAATTCAAACGATTGTTCCTATTTAAAATATCGACGTATCATTCTCCCAACTTAACAAGCACTCATATTTTTAAACAAGTGGAGATACAAATGTACCAATCAATTATCAATTCAACTATTCAACCATTTAACGCAACAGCATTTAGTAAAGGCGAATTCGTAGAAGTGTCAGAAGCTGACGTAGCAGGTAAATGGGCAGTATTTTTCTTCTACCCTGCTGATTTTACTTTTGTATGTCCTACAGAGTTAGGCGATATGGCTGACCATTATGCACAGTTACAAGAAATGGGCGTTGAAGTTTACTCAGTATCAACTGATACACACTTTACACACAAAGCGTGGCACGGAAGTTCAGACACCATTGGTAAAATTCAATATCCAATGATCGGCGACCCAACGGGTAAAATTACTCGCAATTTTGGTGTCATGATCGAAGATGATGGTTTAGCACTTCGCGGTACCTTTGTTGTTAACCCTGAAGGCGAAATAAAAATTGCTGAAATACATGATTTAGGTATAGGTCGTTCTGCAAAAGAATTAGTACGTAAAATTCAAGCAGCACAATATGTAGCTGACCATGACGGTGAAGTTTGTCCAGCAGCTTGGCAGCCAGGTGCAGAAACATTAACACCATCTTTAGACTTAGTAGGCAAAATTTAAACTAAGACAAATATTGCCGCGATTGAAAATGTATATCGCGGCAACGTTTACACCCAAGTATTAAAATTAAAGAACCTTGAATCCTATTCATCATCTTTCTCGAAGGAATAACCATGTTAGATACAAACTTAAAGCAACAACTAACAACCTATTTGCAAAATTTAACATCGGCTGTTGAATTGTCAGTATTTTTAGGTGACGACGTAAAATCAAAAGAATTAAATGCCTTGGTGGCAGAAATTGCACAAATGTCAGCATTAGTAACGGTTGTTGAAGCTGATGCAAGTAACGAACGCGTGCCATCAATGTTAGTAAAGTCAGTTAAAACAGGCGGCGAAATGCGTTTTGCCGGAGTACCTATGGGGCATGAATTCACTTCATTAGTACTAGCCTTGTTGCACAGCGGCGGCCATCCAATAAAACTTGATAAAGCGGTTATTGAGCAAGTGGCAGCACTAGAAGGCAACTATAGCTTTGAAACCTACATCTCTTTAAGCTGCCAAAATTGTCCTGATGTAGTGCAAGCTTTGAATATGATGGCAGCAATTAATCCACAAATTCAACATGTGATGGTGGATGGCGCTTTATTCCAAGAAGAAGTGTACAAGCGCGATATTTTATCGGTTCCTGCCGTATATCTAAATGGAAAAGCATTTGGACAAGGTCGAATGACAGTAGCCGAAATTTTAAATAAAGTAGATACCAATGCGGGTGCGAGACAGGCAAAAACTATAAACAATAAAGCAGCTTTTGACTTATTAGTGATTGGTGGCGGACCTGCAGGCGCAGCATCAGCAATATATAGTGCACGTAAAGGTATTCGCACGGGTATAGTTGCCGATAAATTTGGTGGCCAAGTGCAAGACACTATGGCAATTGAGAACTTTATATCAGTCAGTGCGACTGAAGGTCCAAAGTTAGTCGCGAGTTTAGAGGCGCATGTTAACGACTACGATGTTGATATTATGAATAATCAGCGAGTGAAAAACATTATTGAAAGCGATGTTGAAGGTGGCTTAATTACTGTGGAACTAGAAAATGGTGCCACCTTACAAACACGTTCTACCATAATTGCCACAGGGGCAAGATGGAGAGAAATGAACGTAACTGGCGAGCAGGAATATCGTGGTAAAGGCGTGGCTTATTGTCCTCATTGTGATGGTCCTTTGTTCAAAGGTAAATCAGTTGCGGTGATCGGCGGCGGAAATTCAGGTATAGAGGCGGCAATTGATCTAGCCGGACTTGTTGAACACGTAACGGTATTAGAGTTTGATAGTAAATTACGTGCTGATGCAATATTGCAAAATAAAGCACGTTCGATGTCGAATATTGACATCATTGTTAATGCTCAAACCACGGAAGTATTAGGTAATGGCAAGCATGTTACTGGGCTAAACTACCTTAATCGTGCCACCAATGTGCAAGAAACCATAGAACTTGCCGGTATATTTGTTCAAATTGGTTTGGTACCTAATTCTCAATTTTTAAAAGGTAGCGTTGATTTAACCGAGCGTGGCGAAGTTATTATTAATCAAAAGGGTGAAACTAATCTCGCAGGTGTTTATGCCGCTGGCGATGTAACTAACACACCTTTTAAACAAATTATTATTGCCATGGGAAGTGGCGCAACAGCTGCGTTAGGTGCATTTGATTACTTAATAAGAACACCAAATCCACTTGAAGATAAAGGTATTAACGACGTTGCCGCATAGACTTGGGTAGCTTTAGTTATAAAAACGCTATTGTGATAAGCAATAGCGTTTTTTGTTGTCTAGCTTTTAGCTAGCGAGTGATCACATAAAACTTATGCTCAAAAATTGTTAAATAAAATTATTAAGCAAAGCCTATAAATAAAAATATTAATCCAATAAGCCCTTTACGGCAGTGCTAATATGACTCACAACGGCTCTAACACTCTCCATTCTTGCGTAGCCAGTTCGGCAAAGTAATACAATTTCGCGCATAGGCTGTGGATGTTGAAACGGAATATAATGTATATGTTTTTGTGGTGCATAATTCATAGTCGCAAGCTGCGGCATTAATGTAATTCCCATATTACTTGCCACCATGTAACGTAAAGTTTCAAGGCTGGTGGCTCGAAAACTATGATCTTCTTCAGCCCCAGCACTAAAACAATAACCCATAGCTTGGTCTCTTAAACAATGCCCATCTTCTAAAGTAAGAATTTTTTGATTGTGCAAATCATCAAACGTTACAGTAGATCTGTTAGCGAGTGGATGTGATGCAGACGTTGTCATGACTAAAGGCTCAGTAAATAAATCATATCGTTCAAAACGTGCCATTTCTGGTAGCCAAGGCAAAATTAAAATATCGAGCTTGCCTGTTTCCAACTGTTGTAATAAATCTTGGGTTCTATTTTCATGAAGATAGAAGTTTATTTTTGTTAGGTTACTGTTCAAGGTCGGCATAATATGCGGCAGTATATAAGGCGCTAGCGTGGGAATTAAACCTATGTGCAAATCACCCGAAAGGGGATCTAATAAAGCTTTAGCCGCTTCTTCAAAGTTATTTGCTGCGTTCAGTACTTGCTGGGCTTGTTGAACGAGTTTTTCGCCTGCCGGCGTTAGCATTACGTTACGAGGTTGTCGCTCAATTAGCGTTAACTTAAGTCGTTGTTCTAACTTCTGAATTTGCCCACTTAAGGTAGGCTGGCTTACAAAGCAAGCCTCTGCTGCATGTCCAAAGTGCTTGTATTGCGCGATAGCTGTTAAGTATTCGAGATCTCGTATTTTTATCATTGTTAAAATCTATGGCAATAAGAAATTTAATAGTTAATAGATTTTAACTTAAGCACATAGCTTTGGCTACATTGCACTAAATATGTAATGAGCTCAAAGGGCTGTAGCCATTTACTTAAAAAGAGTGAATGCAGAGAAGTAAATTTTCAGTGCAAAATATATTAATTCTTATAATGAGCTTGTTCGTTTTGAATCAACTAAACACCATCATTAGTTTTATCTTGCCTGTTGAAAACCCAAAGATACTCAATTCAATCACTCATTAAAAAACTCATCACCAGCCTGATAAATTATACCCATAAGTTATTTTGAGCGGTGAGGTTAGTGGTTTCATCACCCGTATTAACGACACCTTTGGGCTCTATTATCATAATTTTACATTCTTTATTAGCAACGGGCTTATGTTCAATACCTTTAGGTATTACAAATAATTCGCCCGAGGATAGGGTGACAACACCATCTGGTAATTCGATATTAAGCTCACCTTCAATCACAATAAAAACCTCATCAGTATCAGGGTGGTTATGCCAAACAAACTCACCTTCAACTTTAACTAATTTAAATTGATAATCATTCATTTCAGCGATTACACGAGGGGACCAATGGTCGGAAAATTTAGTAAACTTATCTTTAAAATTAATGACTTTAGATTGCATTTTTACTCCGATGGAATTTAGCACTATGGCAATACTACATTATTCAATAATCTTAAAACCATCAATGCCTGAATTAATCTATTTATCATTGATAAAATTGATTTGTCGATGGCATGTTTAAACAATAAAAAACGCTAACTTTCATTAAAATCAGCTTACTCGCTTATTCATTGAACAATAAGATCTTGCGTTTACTCTAAGCCTGTATACAATAACAGTAATACTGTTTAAAAATACAGGCTTAACCTTCAGTCGCTTAAGGAATATAAATGCGCCCTTTAACACCAAGACAACAGCAGATATTTGATCTGATTAGAGAAAAAATTTCAGATACAGGTATGCCACCAACGCGAGCTGAAATTGCGACTAACTTTGGCTTTAAGTCAGCCAATGCAGCAGAAGAGCATTTAAAAGCATTAGCTAAAAAGGGCTATATAGAAATGCTGCCCGGTACATCACGCGGTATTCGCCTTGCAGAAGAATTTATACAAGAAGATGGATTACCACTTGTAGGGCGAGTTGCAGCAGGAGAGCCTATTTTAGCGCAAGAGCATGTAGAGCAGCACTATAAAATTGATGGCAGTCTATTTCATCCTGCGGCTGATTATTTATTACGTGTTAGCGGCGAAAGTATGAAAAATATAGGTATTTTTGATGGTGACCTATTAGCGGTTCATCAAACAACAGATGTACAAAATGGCCAAGTAATTGTTGCTCGTGTTGAAGATGATGTTACGGTTAAGCGCTTTAAACGTGAAGGCAATGTGGTTTATTTACATGCTGAAAACGACGATTTTTCACCTATTAAAGTAGATTTAACATCTCAACAATTTAATATTGAAGGGTTGGCAGTGGGTGTAATTCGATCGGCCGATTGGATGTAATCACTTATTCATCTACTTTAATTATTTTCTATTCATTTCCCGTAACATTAAGCAGATTTAAACTAAGCGTTTAAATCTGCTTTTGCTTATATTTGGTCATACATTATCCCACTTACTTTTTTAAACTGAGTTATTGTGCTATTCGCTCGTAAAATCGGCTTTATGCAGGTTTTTTATACAGCGCATTGTGTGGCTGATTATTTATTATTCAGTACAAAAAAACATCTCAGAACAAAAAACAAACATTCTACATACCCTTTTAAAAATGGACGCTTCGCTTAGTTTAGGGTTAATACTCTATTGTATTTATTGGTTTTTATTTTTCATGCTTTTGAAATTTTAATTTGACCCCGATCAAGTTTTAAGTAATTCTAGTCTAGAAAACGTACAAACATAACAATAGGGCGTAATTGACGGTTGTCTGTTAATGCGTCACTTAAATAATAATAAATGTATGCGCAAAACAGTCAGCTTTCATGATGAATCTGTGTTGTTTTGCCTCAAAAGGGTGAAGGAGATGTCGAGTGAAGAGACGTAACCTAGGTTTGCTGTTGCTAGGGGGCTTGTTGTCCAGTTCGGTTTGGGCAGATATGCCACTGAATTTGACCAAGGGCGTTACGGATGTCAGTAGAGACGTATATGATTTACATATGCTGGTACTCTATATCTGTACTGCTATTGGTGTTGTGGTATTTGGTGCCATGTTTTGGTCTATGGTTTTTCACCGTAAATCAAAAGGCTTTAAACCATCAACCTTCCATGAAAGCACAAAAGTTGAAATTCTTTGGACGGCAATTCCTGTCGTTATTCTAATCGCGATGGCTGTTCCTGCCACTATTACGCTCATTGATATGGAAAATAACGATGATGCGGATTTGACGATTCAAGTTACTGGTTCTCAGTGGAAATGGCATTATAAGTATTTCGATCAAGATATCGAATTCTATTCAGTACTTTCTACTCCACGCGAACAGTATGAAAACCAAGACGGTACTTCAGCAGAGAAAGGTGAAAACTACCTGTTAGAAGTTGATCGTCATTTAGTTATTCCAACCAATAAAAAAGTACGGTTTGTTATTACTTCTGATGATGTTATTCACGCTTGGTGGGTACCGGCATTTGCGGTTAAACAAGATGCTAACCCTGGCTTTATTAATGAAGCTTGGACGAAAGTAGATGAACCCGGTATTTATCGCGGCCAATGTGCTGAGTTGTGTGGTAAAGATCACGGCTTTATGCCGATTGTGGTTGAAGTTAAATCAGAAGCTGATTATGCAATTTGGCTTGATGATCAAAAACAATTGAAGGCAAATGCAGCAGCAGCTGAAGCGGCTTCATTAAATGCTTCTGTTCCTCTAGAAGAGCTAATGCAACTCGGTGAAACAACCTACACTGCTTATTGTGCAGCTTGTCACCAAGTTAGCGGTCAAGGTTTACCTCCAGCATTTCCTGCCCTTAAAGGCAGTGCTGTTGCTACAACAGGTCCAGCTAGTGAGCACATAGATATAGTGTTTAACGGTAAAGCTGGTACAGGTATGCAAGGTTACGGCAAGCAATTAAGCTTAAAAGAAATTGCTGCAGTCGTTACTTACGAGCGTAATGCTTGGGGTAACAATACGGGTGATGCTGTGCAAGCTGCTGATGTAAAAGCAGTGTCGGGCGCCGCAAGTACCGGTATTTTAGATGTTGTTGAAGATGTAGTAGAAGATGTAACAGAGCAAGTTACTGACGTTATTGACGACATTATGCCTGAAGAAGATTTAGCCAAGGTTTATAGCAAAGATGAATTAATGACCATGGGTGAAGAAGTTTACATGACCGCATGTGCTGCATGTCATCAAGCGAGTGGAGCTGGTATGGCACCAGTATTTCCAGCACTTAAAGATAGTGTAATTGCTAAGGGCGACGTAACAGTTCATATCGACATGGTTCTCAATGGTAGCAAGAAAAATCCAGCAATGGCTGCATTTTCTGGCCAATTAACTAAAACGCAAATTGCTGCGGTTGTAACTTATGAGCGTAATGCTTGGGGTAACAACACCGGTGATTTAGTCCAGCCAGCAGATGTTGCTGCTAGCGCGAAGTAGGGAGGCGTTATAATGACTACAGATGTAATTAATGATCAATCCGAACATGATTCACATGACGGTGAGCACCATGATCATAAAATGACCGGCCTGAAACGCTGGTTATATACCACTAACCATAAAGATATCGGTTCGATGTACTTATGGTTCTCATTTATTATGTTCTTAACTGGCGGTGTAATGGCGTTGGTTATCCGCGCTGAGCTATTTCAGCCAGGATTACAAATAATTGAGCCTGACTTCTTTAACCAAATGACCACGGTTCACGGTCTTATTATGGTTTTCGGCGCAATAATGCCAGCCTTTACTGGTTTAGCTAACTGGATGCTACCTATGATGGTTGGCGCGCCAGATATGGCATTGCCACGCTTGAATAACTGGAGCTTTTGGATACTACCATTTGCTTTCGCTATTTTATTGTCGACTTTCTTTTTAGAAAGTGGCGCGCCTAACTTTGGTTGGACTTTCTACGCACCATTATCAACGACATACAGTAACGGTAGTACGGCGCTGTTTGTATTTGCGGTACATATTATGGGGATCTCCTCAATTATGGGCGCGATCAACATCGTTGTTACCATTATGAATATGCGTGCGCCAGGTATGACCTACATGAAAATGCCATTATTTGTTTGGACATTTTTCATCACAGCTTACTTGTTAATTGCGGTAATGCCGGTGCTCGCGGGTACCGTCACTATGGTGTTAACCGATACCTACTTTGGCACCAGCTTCTTTGATGCCGCCGGTGGTGGTGACCCTGTAATGTTCCAGCATATATTCTGGTTCTTTGGTCATCCTGAAGTTTACATCATGATTTTGCCAGCCTTTGGTATTGTATCTACTACCATTCCAGCATTTTCACGTAAAAAACTCTTTGGTTATAGTTCAATGGTTTACGCGACTGCATCAATTGCATTCTTATCGTTTATCGTTTGGGCGCATCACATGTTTACCACGGGTATGCCGCTATTTGGTGAATTATTCTTTATGTATTGCACCATGTTAATTGCCGTACCTACGGGTGTTAAGGTCTTTAACTGGGCTGCAACTATGTGGCGCGGTTCAATTAGCTTTGAAACGCCAATGTTATTCTCTATTGCCTTCGTGATTTTGTTCACTATTGGTGGTTTTTCTGGCTTGATGCTAGCGATGACTCCAGTGGATTTTCAATATCATGATACTTACTTTGTTGTTGCTCATTTCCATTATGTATTGGTTACAGGTGCGCTATTCTCTATTTTTGCTGGCGCATACTACTGGTTACCAAAATGGACGGGTTACATGTACAACGACACTTTAAGTAAATGGCATTTTTGGTGTTCATTGATCTCAGTTAACTTATTGTTCTTCCCAATGCACTTTTTAGGATTAGCGGGCATGCCTCGCCGTATTCCTGATTACGCTTTGCAGTTTGCAGATTTTAATAAGTGGGTCAGTATTGGTGGTTTTGCTTTTGGTATTTCGCAATTAATCTTCTTGGTGTTGGTTATCAAGTGTATTAGAGGCGGAGAAAAAGCTCCTGCGAAACCTTGGGATGGCGCAGAAGGATTGGAATGGACAGTGCCTAGCCCTGCGCCATACCATACTTTTGAAACACCACCAAAAATTGATTAATTGGAAATAAAATGACTAACGGTGAATCGCAAAACAAGTTGTCAGAGCAAGCGCAAGCAAAAACGCATGATGCGTCAGTGAAAAAAACAGTAAAAAAGCTGATGTTAATCGTTTTTGGTATGTTTGGTTTTGGTTTTGCGATGGTACCGTTATATGACGTGTTTTGTGATATCACTGGGTTGAATGGAAAAACCTCTAACGTGGCAGCAAGTTACGATGCTGTATCGATAGATACCGAACGTACGATTACCGTGCAATTTTTGACTCGAACAGCTAAAGGTATTCCTTGGCGGTTTGAGCCAATGATTAACGAAGTGAAAGTGCACCCAGGTGAGCGTAAAGTCGTTACATTTTACGCAAAAAATGAGTCTGTAAACGATATTATCGGCCAAGCTGTGCCGTCAGTATCACCAGGGCGGGCTGCGATTTATTTTCAAAAGATAGAGTGCTTTTGTTTTAATAATCAGCCGTTAAAAGCCAGTGAAGATGTTGAAATGGGTTTACAATTTTATGTTGATGTAGACTTACCCGATGACGTATCTACTATCACCCTGTCTTACACCTTATACGATATTACAAGCTCAGTTGATTCTTAAGTGCTTAGCACTTAAATGAGGGGAACAACAATGACGACAAAAGAATACGAAAGTTATTACGTACCAGCGCAAAGCAAATGGCCAATAATTGGTGCTGTAGCGCTGTTTTTAATTGCCGTGGGTGCTGGCAATTATGTCTCAAATTTAAATAATCCTGAAAATGCAGGCGGTGGCTGGGTTTTACTGGCTGGTGTCGCATTGATTATTTATATGGTTTTTGGCTGGTTCAATAATGTTATTACCGAGTCAATGGCTGGAAAATATAGTCGTCAAATGGATAATTCATTCCGTCAAGGTATGAGTTGGTTCATCTTTTCAGAAGTCATGTTTTTTGCGGCATTTTTTGGTGCGTTACTTTATGCTCGTACTTTCTCTGTGCCTTGGCTTGACGGTGCAGGCAATAATGCTGCAACAGCCGCTATATTATGGCCTGAATTTACCGCAACTTGGCCGTTAATAAAAACACCTGATGGCACTGAAACGACCGCTATGGGTTGGTATGGTTTACCATTAATTAACACCATTTTATTGTTAACGTCATCAATTACTGCACATTTTGCACATGTTTCATTAGAACAAGAAAAACGTGGATTATTAAAGTTTTGGTTAGGTTTAACGGTAGTTTTAGGTATTGTTTTTCTGTTTTGCCAAGGCCTAGAATATGCGCATGGCTATGCTGATGAAATGAAACTGTATTTAGACAGTGGTATTTACGGTAATACCTTTTACTTGCTAACCGGCTTTCATGGTATGCACGTAACCTTGGGTACCATCATGTTGTTAGTGATGTTAATTCGAGTATTTAAGGGGCATTTTACACCGAAAAACCACTTTGCATTCCAAGCCGCAAGTTGGTATTGGCATTTTGTTGATGTAGTTTGGGTAATACTGTTTGTTTTTGTTTATATTATCTAAAGTATTTAATAACGACAAAATTGAGTAAGTTATTGAAGGTACGATATTATCAATATCGTACCTTTCATTATTTAAAAGGGGCGTGGATTAGGCGTGATAACCCCAGTAAATATACCGATAACAAGCAATAAAATGATGACGACGGATGTTATAACTCTACGGCCGATATATTTAGACATAGGTGGCTTGTCGGAATCATTTTTATTCATGATAAATAATGCTCTAAACAAGTTGTAAATCATAAAGGCTAATAAGCCGACAACAATAATTTTAATTAACACAACATTCTCTCTTTTATAGTCTGTTTTTAGTTAGTGAACATGCGGTAGTCTATGAATCTGGTATTAATTCAGCACAAGTTAAAACAACTTAATTGGCCGATGGTTATATTTACCATGCTAGTATTTTCGTTATTAATCAAGCTCGGATTTTGGCAAATTGAACGGGCTTTTGAAAAAGAGCAACGTCAACAACGAATTAAAACGTTAAGCCAACGCAACGCATTATCGTTAGAGCAAATATTAGCGCTTAAAGGCTTGCAAGACGGAATTAATGATTTACCCATAGAGGTCAGTGGGAATTTTGATGCTGATAAAGTTTTTCTGCTTGATAACCAGCCTGATAAAGGGCGCTTAGGCTATCGGGTATATCAAATTATTGAAAGTAACGGCGCTGCTATTTTAGTTAACTTAGGTTGGGTGCAAGGCTCGATTGACCGAAGTGTATTACCTGAGATATTACCTGTTAGTGGTCAACATACCATCACAGGTCATGTTCGAGAAATTGAAGTGGGTATTCAATTACAAGCGCAAAATTTCACTGATTCAAACTGGCCGCTGCGAGTACAACAAATAGAAATCGATAAGTTTTCGCAATTAATCAACAAGAAACTATTGCCCTTTGTGGTTTACTTAGATAAAAAAGAGTCTATAGGATATAAAAAAAATTGGCAGCCGATTGTAATGCCACCTGAAAAACATCGAGGATATGCTTTTCAATGGTTTAGTTTGGCATTAGCTTGGATAAGTTTAATGATTTGGGCCGCTATAAAAATGAGTAAAAAAGATCCATCATAAATAATCTGAAATAAAAATGAGCAAGTAGAGTAGAAAATACCGAAATCAAATAATAAGAATAAAAGGCTGAGTTGTATGAGTTCTTCAGAGTTAAATAAATCGCGCCGCAGTATGTTAATTCTCTTAGCGGTATTTATTATCCCGATTGTGCTAGCTAAATTAGCACTAAACCAACAATGGTTTAATTATGGTGTCACCAACCAAGGGCAGTTAATTGATAATGAACTGACTTTGGCAAAACTTGGGCTAAATGTAGACGATTTTGATCACCAATGGTTGATGTTATACACCTTACCAGCAACATGTGATGAACAATGTGAAAAAGTTTTAGTCAGCGTCAACAATACCTATATAGCACTTGGTAAAGAAATGCCGCGTGTTAAACCTATCGCTTTAACCCAACAAGATTTAAGTCCAGCACAAGCTGAAAAAATTAATATTAAGAAATGGCACATTCAAGCTATGCCTGCATTAGCTAAAGTTGAGATTACCCAGTCACAAGTGCTTATTGTTGATCCACTAGGCAATGTCATTTTAAGCCATATACCGCCAAAAAGTCATGAGCAATTGCCGCACTTTGGTAAGTCAATATTAGCCGACTTTAAGAAGTTGTTAAAATATTCAAGGATTGGCTAATATGAGAACACAAAGCTCATCGGATATTAAAAAACTCGTTTTTGTTAGCATTTTATTAGCCATAGTTGTGGTGAGTTTAGGTGCTTATACTCGATTAACTCACGCCGGACTTGGTTGCCCTGATTGGCCAGGCTGTTACGGTTTTATTGACGTGCCAAAAACAAGTGAACAAATTTTGGCTGCTGAAAAAGCATTCCCTGATCGCCCAGTAGAGCATCACAAAGCTTGGAACGAAATGATTCATCGTTACTTTGCTGGCGCCTTAGGTTTTTTAATTCTAATTATTGCTTTTTTGTCGATTAAACGTCGAGCTCATGGTGGCCCCGTGGGTTTGCCTATTTTAATTTTGTTGGTGGTGATCTTTCAAGCCGCACTAGGCATGTGGACCGTCACCATGATGTTAATGCCTGTGGTTGTCATGGGGCATCTGCTCGGGGGCTTTACCACTTTATGCTTATTGTTTTTACTGTATTTGCGTTTGGGAGATTATCGAGTACCCGGCGGTGATGTTGCTTTAAAAAAATATGCTAAGTTTGGTGTGTTAGGTATTATTATTTTAATTGGGCAAATTAGTCTGGGTGGTTGGACATCGTCAAACTACGCCGCGCTAACTTGTACCGAACTGCCTATTTGTCAAGCTGGTTGGATGGATCAGCTAAATTTTGAACATGCGTTAGATCTAATACCGCCTGAGAAAGATAGTTACGAATTTGGTCATTTAGATCATGCGTCGCGTTTAACCATTCATGTGATGCATCGCATTGGTGCTATAGTAACAACGCTTTATTTATTATGGTTTGCTATCAGTATATACCGTAAAGCTCAGTCACCATTTTTTAGAAATGCATCATTGAGTTTAGGTTTTATTCTTAGCGTACAAGTTGGCTTAGGGATAAGTAATGTTTGGTTTTCATTACCGTTAAGTGTAGCGGTAAGTCACAACGTGGTTGCTGCCATGTTAATGATGTCATTAATTACTATGACATACAGTTTAAAACGGAAAATTTAGGGGCATAATATGAGTCAAAGCAACACGGTAGAAGCGAGTCATAGCGCACCTAGTACGCCCATTTGGCGTGATTATTATGAAATAACAAAACCACGCGTAGTGGCATTGTTAGTGTTAACGGCTTTAGTGGGCATGTGTTTATCTGTGCCTGGCGTTATTCCTTGGCAGGTTTTAGTGCCATCCATGATAGGCATTGGCTTTTTGTCTTCAGCCGCCGCCGCCATTAATCACATTGTAGATGAACGTATAGATAAAGTGATGGGGCGAACTTATAATCGACCATTACCAAACGGCAGGCTTACTGCACGCAGCGCCACCATCTTCGCGATCAGTTTAGCCGTGGTAGGCTTTATCGTTTTATATGCGTTAGTCAACCCGCTTACTGCTTGGTTAACCTTCTCAGGTCTTGTAGGTTATAGCTTTATTTATACTATGTATTTAAAGCGTGCTACACCTCAAAATATAACCATTGGCGGTTTAGCTGGAGCGATTCCCCCTTTATTGGGTTGGACAGCAATGACCAATGAAGTACATCCCAATGCGCTATTATTAGTACTATTGATATTCACTTGGACACCACCACATTTTTGGGCGTTAGCTATTCATCGAAAAGACGAATATGCCAAGGTTAACATTCCTATGCTGCCGGTTACTCACGGAGTAAACTTCACTAAAACTCAAATTTTACTGTATACGGTATTGCTGTTTGTTGTGGGTTTATTACCGTATTTGGTCGGTATGAGTAATTGGTTATATTTAATTGGTGCAGTGGTTTTAAACTTAGTGTTTTTTGCATATGCTTGGAAATTAAAATTTCATGCTGATGAAGAAACCGCCATGGATACCTTTAAGTTTTCTATTGTGCATTTAATGGCATTATTTATTATTCTCTTACTCGATCACTACTTATTACCGGTTACCGGCTAATGAACAAAATAGTTACCTTGATAGTTGCATTAGGTGCACTTGCGGCGGGTATCGTGTTATTTGGTCAGTTAAACCAAAAAGCGCCTGTTGAATTTGCTTTACATTACCAACAAGCACGAGATATAAAAACCTTTGAGTTAACTGATCATCTTGGCGAAAAGTTCAATAACGAGTCGCTAAAAGGTAAGTGGAATTGGGTGTTTTTTGGTTATACATCTTGCCCTGATGTATGCCCAACAACACTTCAAGAACTGAACTTTATCTACGATGATTTACAAGCGATAACAAATAACAACCAAGTTTTGCTAGTTTCTGTTGACCCTAAACGCGATACGCAAGAAAAGCTTGCAAGTTATATTGGTTATTTTAATCCTGAATTTAAAGCTTTGCATGGTGATCATGGGGCGTTATTTCCATTCGCGAGAAACTTAGGTTTAATGTATGCGATTACTGAGACTGAAGTTGATCTGCAATTGAATAGTGATGCCATAGAAAACCACGGAGCAACAGTAACTAACTACTTAGTTGATCACAGTGCATCATTAGTATTAATTAATCCTGATGGCAAAGTAGAAGCTATTTTTAAGCCAAAACAAGCGTTGGGTGAAGTGCCGGTGATTGAAGGTGATAAACTTGTAAGTGATTTTGCAAAAATAGTCGCGTTATATTGAGTTAAGTTTAAAGCAACAACAAAATTAAACTCGGTATTTATGAGGTGAAGTTTTTAAACTATTTTCCACATAAATGCCGAGCTGATAACTTCGCTACTAACAGTTTATTCTGTCTTATTTATAACGGATACCATTCTCGATTTTCTTTGAGAATAAACCAAGGTTTTGAAAACCAATAATATCTACCAGGTTCACTAATACTCGGTGCAGTACAATTACAGCGTACACGACCTGGCTGTAATGGCGCACTAAAATTAATGGTAAAGCTTTCGTCGTTTTGCCATTCAATTTTTTGTCGGCCTAAGCCAGAAATATAACAATGTAGCTGATCAGGTTCAAAGTCATCAACTTCCACATTAACGGTTAGTGAAGAAGATTGACCTTGCTCAAAGATGGTTTGTAGATTGTCGCCTTTAAGCTGAATGTTAAAAGGTAATGAGTCTAGCTTATCTCGCAGGCTTGAAAGTTGGTCGTAGGGTTGGGAAGCAGGAAATCGCGGAATACTGGTCACGTCAGTATTCAAACTAACAGCCCCAGATTGCTGTGAAAATGCAACAAAGTTATTATCACGTACCCATTGTTGAACTTCTGGACTGAACTCACCATAAGGATAGGCAAAGTAGCGCCAACTCTGGCCAGTTTCTGCTTCAATCATTTCTTCAGCACGCAATAACGTTTTCGTATTTTTTGCTAACCAAGCTTGGGTGGTCATTCCATCTGGCGTTCGGGCTAACGAATCATGGTGCATGCCATGATTGGCAATAATTACACCGTCATCAGCCATCACTTTTAATTGTTGCCATGACAGAAAATGTGAAGTGTTCTGTCCTACCATTCCTGGGTTGATAAAGATGGTAAAAGGAAAGTTGTGCTTGTCTAAAATTGGCTTACCATTGGTTAAAATGTTGATATAAGCATCATCAAAGGTGATCACAACCGTTTTATCGGGTAAAGCTTGTTGCTGCTTAATAGCGTCCATTAAGGTGGATAAGGCAATTACTTTAAAGTTATTGTCTTGAAGATATTGCATATGTTTTGAAAATTGTTCGGGGGTAATGCTAGTGCTAGCTGGAGTGTCTTCACTAACATGATGATATTGTAAAATAACAGTAGCAAAACTGGTGAAATGTATGCAAAAGCACAACGCTGCCAAGAGACGGTATTTCATGGTAATCTTCCTGCAAAATATGGGAAATTAAAGACAGGCGTAAAATAGCTTTTTTTTAACACTTTATACAGCCCAATTCACAATAAAGGTCAGCTTTTTTGAAATTCAATGATTTAGATCGGCATAAGCAATTGTTCGTACTCGCTTTACCGATGATTTTATCAAATATAACCGCACCTTTATTAGGCTTGGTTGATACTGCAGTTATCGGGCACTTATCTCATGCTTATTATTTGGGTGGAAGTACGGTCGGGGCGATGATTATTACGGTCATTACTTGGCTTTGTGGTTTTTTGAGAATGTCGACAACGGGCTTGTCGGCACAAGCGTTTGGTCAACAAAATGATCAATCAAACTGCTTAATATTACTCCGGGGTATCATTGTTGCTTTCACCGTTGGCTTGGTGGTTATTCTGCTGCAAGGTGTTTATCTAGATATAGCACTTTCACTCGCTGGAGGCTCTGAGCAAGTTCAGTTTTATGCTCGAGAATATAGTGAAGTGCGTGTATGGGGCTTGCCTGCGGCATTGGCGAATTTAGTCATTATGGGCTGGCTACTTGGCAATCACCAAGCGAAAGCGGTGATGTGGTTAGTTATTACGACAAATTTAATTAATTTAGGCTTAGATCTACTGTTTGTTATTGGTTTTGAATGGCAAGTTAAAGGTGTGGCATTGGCGACCTTAATTTCAGAATACAGTGGCTTAATTATAGGGTTAATTTTTGTATTTAAAAACTTTCAGCACAAATTTATTGGCTTGTTTACCAATGCACAGCAACTTTTTGAGGCGGTGTTAGAGCGCTCGGCATTACTTAGCTATTTTAAGCTTAATCGAGATATATTAATTCGTACTTTATGCTTAGAAGTTTGCTTTGTATTTATGACTTTTCAAGGTGCACGACTAGGTGATGATGTCATTGCGGCCAATGCGATATTGATGAACTTTTTGTTATTAATATCGTTCGGTTTAGACGGTATCGCGAATGCTGCCGAAGTTATGGTGGGTAAAGCAAAAGGTGAAAATAACCAAAAAAATATGTTTGTCAGCGTGAATATCGCACTATGTTGGACCGGCATCTTTGCTCTGGCTTATAGCTTAATGTTTTATCTAGCGGGTAATTATTTTATTACAACCATTTCAAATATAACCGAGGTTGTTGATTATGCACAACAGCATTTATTCTGGATTGTAGCGCTGCCCATACTCGCTTGTTGGTGTTATTTATACGACGGTGTGTATGTGGGATTAATGCAAGCACATATTATGAGAAACAGCATGTTAATTGCTACTTTTGGTTGTTTCTTTCCGGTATGGTGGTTATTAGAAGATTATGGTAATCACGGATTGTGGGCTGCATTTTCTGTCTTTATGCTAGCGCGTGGAGTAACGTTAGCTTGGCACTATCAACGAAATAAACATGCTTTTTAATGAGTCTGCATGCTTATGGTTTTATCTAAGGTTTAGTGCGATTAAAAATGTGATACAAACGATTAGCAAATAACCCGAGGTAGCCGTAAATAGCCAGCAGACAACCGATAGCTAAGATCACAATGCCTATTATTTGCCAAATATGACTTTGGTAAAGCCCTAAAAAAATAAAGCAGGCACCAATAATAAAAAGGCCAAGTCCTCTGAGAAAACGCTGCATGCTGCGTTGAGGGTCTTGGCCTAGCTTTTCTAATAATGACATTACTAACGAATACTAAATGTGATTAGTAATATGAATGTTCACCACGTTCGTGTTCAGTCATATCTTTAACACCTTTAATTTCATCGCCCATCATGTCGATTAATTGCTTTTCAATGCCGTCTTTTACCGTAACATCAATTTGAGCACAACCATTACAGCCGCCGCCAAATTGTAATACCGCATAGCCGTCTTCGGTAATTTCCATTAAAGTACATTCGCCGCCATGGCCAGCAAGTTGTGGATTTACTTCAGCTTTTAAAAAGTAATCAACACGTTCGAATAAAGGAGCGTCATCACCCACTTTACGCAATTTAGCATTTGGCGCTTTTAGTGTTAACTGAGAGCCCATTTGATCTGTGGTAAAATCAATTTCAGCTTCTTCTAAAAATAATTTACTATCGGCATCGATATAAGCTGAAAAATGCTCAAATTTTAGTTCAATATCGTCAGCTTCTACAGCGTCAGCTGGACAGTACGATACACCACATTCTGCGCTTGCTGTGCCCGGGTTTACAACAAACACGCGGATACTCGTACCTTCTGCTTGACCAGAAAGTAGTTTTACAAAATGTTCTTGTGCAGTTTCTGAAATGTTAACCATCATACTATTTTACTCTCACTACTGGGTGGAACTTTTTACAGGGATTGAGTTTTCAATACCCGACTATTTTACTCAAGTATCACCATTTTACTCTTCTCAGCCGTTTGGCGCTAGTCCTAGATGGCATAATTTATATACTCCTAATCTGAAAAGGGATAAAGCTAGTAGATAAACGATTAATTATATGAAGATAACTAGTTCAAAAGGCATAATTTTGTTATTTTATCAGTAATCAATTAAGGAAAGCCTTTATGTTCTTATCGTGTTGTCGAATTGTCATATTTTTTTTATTAAGTACCTCGTTTGCTGTATTCAGTGCGAATGTGAGTACTTATTTACCCAGTGATAGTGTTTATAATCAGAAAATACCTACGCCAGAGTCTACTTTAGGTTTTGGTATCGGTGAACGTCACCCTCGTCATGACCAAGTATTGAGTTATTTACAAAAAGTGGCAGTAGCTTCTGATCGAGTTAATATTGAGGAGATGGGTCGAACCACGCAATTTCGTTCACAAGTTTTGCTGACGATTTCTAGCCCCTATAATCTTAATAATATTGATGAAATTCTAGCAAGACGCTCAAATATAGCAGCGTCATCTAAAGATCCCATTGTGGTCTGGCTAGGCTATAGTGTGCATGGCGATGAAATCAGTGGTACTAATGCCGCCATGGTGGTTGCATATCATTTAGCTGCCTCACAAGATAAAGCTGTTGCCGATATGCTCAACGACACTATTATCGTTATAGAGCCAAGTCTTAACCCAGACGGCATGGACAGATTTGTTAATTGGGTAACCACACATCGTGGGATCGCCGAGAACCCTGATCCAAACCATATTGAACATCATCAAAATTGGCGTACTGGCCGAACCAATCATTTTGGTTTTGACTTAAACCGAGATTGGTTGCTTTTATCGCAAAAAGAAAGCCAAAATCGCTTACCTTATTTTCATCAATATCAACCGAATGTGTTGGGTGATTTTCATGAAATGGGCGCGAACGGGAGTTATTTTTTTCAGCCTGGCATTCCAACACGAACCCACCCTTTAACACCGGAAAAAAATACCGAATTAACACAGTTGTTAGCAACTTATCATGCCAAAGCGCTCGATAAAAAAGAACGCTTATATTACAGCGAAGAAAGCTTCGATGATTTCTATTACGGAAAAGGCTCAACTTATCCTGATATCAATGGCGGCATTGGTGTGTTGTTTGAACAAGCCAGTAGTCGTGGTTTTCAACAACAAACGGTTAATGGTTTATTAACCTTTGAATACGGTATTCAAAATCATGTATTAACATCGTTATCGACTATTGAAGGTGCGTGGAAAAACCAAGCTAAATTTAAAGATTATCGTCGAGACTTTTTTAAATTAGCTGAAAAACAAGCCAGTGATGAAAGTTTTAACGGTTATATTTTTACCGAAACAAGTGACCATTATCGGTTACAAGCTTTCTTAAGTAAGTTACAACAACATCAAATTAAGGTTTATCCGCTTAAGCAAGATTATAAGCGTCATGAGCTAACATACATTGCTGAGCAGAGTTATTATATTCCGTTAGAGCAGCCACAATATCGCGTAATCAAGGCTTTGTTTAATCAACAACAAAACTTTGAAGATAATACTTTTTATGATGTTTCAGGCTGGACATTACCACTGGCAATGAATATCAAGTTTGATCAAGTTAGTAGTACTTGGGGCTTAAAAACACAAGAAAAATCTTGGCAGCCTAGCGAGGCAAAAGCAACTGAAGTAAGTGAATTAGCTTACGCTTATGCATTTGAGTGGTATGACTTTTTAGCACCTAAATTATTAAACAAAATTACTAACGCCAACATTACAGCAAAGGTCGCTACTAAAGACTTTTCAGCGACAGTAAATGGCAAAGTTAAATCGTTTAATCAAGGCACTATTATTGTACCTGCTGGCATTCAACAAGTTGAAAACTGGCAGAGTATTTTGACTGACTTAGCGGCGCAAAGCCAAATACCGCTGAACGCTTTAGATACGGGGTTAACGGCGAAAGGTATTGATATAGGCAGTAGCTCTTTTCGTCCAGTATCAGCACCTAAAGTATTATTAGTGGGAGGCAAAGGCGTTTCACAATATGAAGCAGGAGAAATGCTTTATTACCTTGATAGCTTGCTTGAAATACCAGTAACGGTAGTCGAAATGCAAAGATTAAGTGCCATTGATTTAGCCGAATACAGTCATATTATTATGGTGGATGGGAAATATAAGGCTTTAAGTACTCAGGTAGTGGGAAAGTTTGCATCATGGGTGGCTAATGGTGGCGTAATTTTTGGCCAAAAAAGTGCTGCTCAATGGTTATCAACTAATGAGATACTCAAAATTGATTTTGTCAGCAAAAATCATATCGACCAACTGTTTGATACCGATAAGTTAACCTATGGTGATAAAGAAAAACTCTCTGCAAGAAAGCGCATTGCCGGTGCTATATTTAAAGCCGAGTTAGATATTAGTCATCCACTTGCTTACGGTTACCAACAAAGTGAATTACCCGTATTTCGTAACAGCACCATTATTATGGAGCAAACAGCAAAACCCTTCATTAGCGTAGCAAAATATAGCAAAACGCCTTTACTCAGTGGCTATTCAGATCAGAACTTGGTTAATCGTTTAGCAAATAACCCAACACTCGTTGCTCATAACGTTGGAAAAGGGCGAGTTATTGCAAGTACCGACGACTTAGTTTTTAGAGGTTACTTTTTAGGCAGTATGAAGATAGTGGCAAACAGCTTGTTTTTTGCCAAAGCGTTTAGCGCAACCTTAGCAGAGTAAAGCCAAGCTAGTTCGGAATGGCTAAACTAATACAGAGCAGTGTAATACTTTGCACTCCTTTGTTTTTCAGCAATTTACAGATCTCATTAGCGGTTGTTCCTGTGGTCACTACGTCATCTATTAAAATGATATTTTTCGGTAAACTCTCTCCTTTACCTAAATATAAACCGAAAGCGTTTTTTAAGTTTTTGCGGCGATCTAAACCAGATTTTCCTACCTGATTTTCAGTACACTTTTCACGAATCACTACATTGGCTTGATAAGGGTAATCAAAAGCTTTTGAAAACTTGCGCGCTATCAGATGTGCTTGATTAAAACCACGGGTTTGCCACTTTTTTAAATGTAATGGTACCGATAACACTAAGGTGTTGTCGGGGGTAATATTGGCTTTTTCAATCTCAAGGTAGTTATGCCAATGGTCAATTAATAGGTAGCTTAATAATTCAGCCAGCTCGGTTTTATGTTGATATTTTAACTGAGTAATCCAAGTATCTAATGGCCAAACATAGGGAGCAATGGCAATAAGGTGATCAAAATTATTTTTTGGTATCAGTTTTGTCACCGCAGGCCAAGAAAGTAAGTCATAAGGCAGAAGCTGATAATTAAAATAAGGTAAATCTGCTTGGCAAAACTGACAAAGTAAGGGGTGATGTTGGCAAGCGTTACCACATAAAATGCAACTGCTTATTTTTAGCCTAAAAGCGCTAAAACGCTGGCTTAATAATCGTTGTAAATTTAATAATATTTTGTTGTTGTCGGTATTGCCAAATTCCATTTTTAGCATCCATTGGTTAAACTATGCGCCTACCCGTTATCGAGTTCACTAAGCATGACAAAAAGCATGACACAAAAATTAAAAATTGCGAGTACAGGACAAGGAACTCCGCTAGTGTTTATTCATGGTTGGGGCCTTAACTCTGCTGTTTGGCAGCCTTGCTTAGCGCATTTGCAGACTGATTTTGAAGTTATTACCGTTGATCTTCCGGGTTTTGCTACAAATAATTCGGTGCAACTGGCTGAATATTCTTTAGTTGAAATAGCTGAACTGATTACTCTGGCGGTTGGGAAACCTGCTATTTATATTGGTTGGTCGTTAGGTGGGTTAATTGCTAGTCAAATAGCCATTTCACACCCTAAGTTATTATTAGGGTTAGTTACTGTTGCAAGTTCTCCTCAGTTTGTTGAACGTGATAATTGGCCTGGTATTAAAGCGAGCGTATTGGCATTGTTTCACCAGCAATTAGCTCAAGACACGACAAAAACCATTAGCAATTTTTTGAAAATTCAAGCCATGGGCAGCCCACATATACGCCAAGACATTAAAACAATTCGTGATCTAGTTATGCAGTATGCTCAACCTAGTAGACAGGTGTTAGACGATTCATTAAGTTTATTAGAGACATCAAATTTGTCTGAGCAGATACAATCTATTGATAAGCCATTTTTAAGGCTTTACGGAAAACTTGATAGTTTAGTGCCTAAGCAAGTCATAAGTAAAGTTGATGAAATTGTACCTAATAGTCAAAGTTATATATTTGAACAAGCTTCACATGCGCCATTCATATCCCATCAAAGCGAGTTTCTAGTGGTATTAAAGAATTGGATAGCCCAAAATTTCACTAAAAATACATAGTTTACTTTTTGGCTTTTTTGGTCAATAATTAAACAGGTAAGCAAGTGTAATAATTTAGGAGAGTTTTATGGAAATTCAATCCGCTTTTAATACTGGCCTTCAAGGCTTTCAAAAAGCCACTGAAAGTGCCTATGAAGCTGCTGAAAATATAGCCACCAACGTAGGTATAACACCTGAAACATATGGTATAGGTGGGCAAAGTAGTAATCAAATTTCAGATACATCTCCTCAGCTTTCAAACAACACAGTAAGCCTTACACAATCAGTGGTTGAATTACGTGTGGCAGAATTTCAAGCTAAAGCGTCTGCTAACGTTATAGAGTCAGCTGATGAAAACCTAGGGACTTTATTGGACGTTCGCGTTTAGCCACTATGAATATCACACCACAAAGCAATCAAGTTCCCGTACAAACTGCTGTAAACCTGCAGACTGATAGCTTGCGCCGTGATAATCAACAAAGAGAAATCATCACACGGCCCGAGCCATCGAGCCAATCAGCCGCGGAAAAAGGGGTTGCTTCAGATAAAGAGCGGGGTCGTACACCTGCGCAAAATAATCAACAAGTAGATTTTGCTAGTTTACGCAAGCAAGCAGAACTTGCTAACGATGTTATTGGCAATGGTTCAGGCCGTAACGCTGGAAACAATGAAAGTTCAGGCCAAGATTCTGAACAAAAAGATGGTGAAAACTCTGCAGATTCAAAACAAGGTCGAGACTCTACAAGCAACTCTCAAAAGTCTGATGCAGAAGTAGTAGCAGAAAAAGAAGTTATTCGCAGTTTAGAAAGTCGCGATAAAGAAGTACGTAATCATGAAAGGGCTCATGCATCAGTAGGTGGTGCGTTCACTGGCGCGCCGAACTACTCATATGAAACGGGTCCCAATGGTAAAAAGTACGCTGTTGAAGGTGAGGTCTCAGTAGACTTAACGCCGATTGCTGGCGAACCTAAAGAAACGATCGCTAAAATGAATAAAGTTCAGGCGGCGGCTTTAGCGCCAACTGACCCATCTTCACAAGATATTCGAGTAGCAGCCTCAGCAGCGAGTATTATTTTAGAGGCGCAAGCAGAACTAGTTAATGCGAATGCCAATGCTGAAAATACAGAAGAAGAATATAAAGACGGTGATTTATTCCGTGACAAAAGCATACTGCAAAGTGATGAGAGCTTTGCAAATAATGAAAGTAGTAAAGCTTTTGATCGACAAATAGAGCAGACCTTATCGGCACAAGAAACAATTGCGCCAAGTCGGCCTTTAGCCGTTGATCAAAGAGCGGGTCGAATTGAACAATTTTATTCAAATATCAATCAAGCTTACGACAAGTCACCAAGCTATCAGTTTGAATTAATCGCCTAATCTAAAAGTTTGTACAAAACCCAAAGCCTGCAAATTGCAGGCTTTTCGATCGAGTTGTAAGGCAACTTACAAACTAAATACCGTAGTCTTCACGATATTTTCTAATACTGACTAAGCTATCAACCATGCCAGGTTGTTCTTCTAAGTAACTGATCACGTCTGCTAAGGTCACGATAGAAATGACTTTAGTATGAAAGTCGCGTTCTACTTCTTGAATTGCAGAAAGTTCAGCTTGACCTTTTTCTTGTCTATCTAAGGCGATAAGTACACCTGATAATTCAGCGCCATGTGCTTGAATAATTTCCATTGATTCACGAATAGCAGTACCTGCGGTGATCACGTCATCAACCAACATCACTTTGCCTTCAAGTGCAGAGCCAACCAAACTGCCGCCTTCACCGTGCTTTTTAGCTTCTTTACGATTAAAGCAATAAGGCATATCTATATCATAACTGTCTGCAAGTGCCACTGCTGTGGTGGTGGCAATCGGTATGCCTTTGTAAGCAGGGCCAAATAACAAGTTATATTCAATTTTTGAATCTTGTAGTGCTGCTGCGTAAAAACGTCCTAAACGAGCTAAGTCACGACCGGTATTGAATAAGCCTGCATTAAAAAAGTAAGGGCTCGTTCTGCCTGATTTTAATGTAAACTCGCCAAAACGTAATACTTGTTTAGCTAAGGCAAACTCAATAAATTCGCGTTGATAATCTTTCATTATTAACTCCTAAATAGCTTAGTTTAAAGCGGCTTTTTGTATATCAAACAGTTCGTTAATACTGTTTTTGGCTAGTGCCAGCATTTCTTGCATTTCGTCGAAGCTAAATGGCTCTTCTTCGGCGGTGCCTTGCACTTCAATTAGCTTACCTGTTTCTGTCATTACAACATTCATGTCTGTATCGGCAGCTGAATCTTCAACATAATCTAAATCAGACACGGCTTCGCCTTTATACATACCAACAGAAACAGCAGCAATCATGTGCTTAAGAGGGTTGTTGTTGATAATACCTTTAGCTCGCATATGATTTAACGCATCAACTAAGGCTACACAAGCGCCAGTAATTGAAGCAGTACGTGTGCCACCGTCAGCTTGAATAACATCACAATCAACCGTAATTGTGTTTTCGCCTAAAGCGACTAAATCAACCGCAGCACGTAAAGAGCGAGCAATTAATCGAGAAATTTCTAATGTACGACCACTTTGTTTGCCATTAGCCGCTTCGCGTCGCATACGGGTGTGAGTTGAGCGAGGTAACATGCCGTACTCGGCAGTTATCCAGCCTTTACCTTGGCCTTTAAGAAAACGTGGAACGCCAGTTTCAACTGTTGCAGTACAAATAACTTTGGTATCACCAAATTCAATAAGCACGGAGCCTTCTGCATGAGCTGTAAATTGACGAGTAATAGTTACTGGGCGAATTTGCCCTAAAGTTCTGCCGCTTGGACGCATGTTGAATTTCCTATCGTAATATAATTGCTGCGCATTATAATCGTTCGGATGGCAATTTGACATAATGACCTGACAAGTATTTTGAAATATAGTTAATTAAACTAAGGTCATACTATTATGTGTTTGTTGTTAGCTGCCTTTGCCCGTTAACGAAATTGAGAGTAATTATGAAATTTCAGCTGTTTTTTGTATTGATTTTATCTAGTGTATTGTTTACTAACTTATCAAGTGCGCAAGAGTCTGCGCGTATAGTTTCTATTGAATTAGAAAATGAATTACCTCTTTTTAGTAAGGTGTATGACGATAAACGCGACCCATTTAAAGATGCACAAGCGGCCATTACCTTAGCGCAGCAAACTAATCGAAATGTATTAATCGAAATCGGCGGTAACTGGTGTACTTGGTGTCATAAAATGGATGCCTTTTTAGAAAAGCATCCGAAAATTTACCAAGCTTTACATAATAATTATGTATTACTTAAAGTGAGTGTGAGCGACAGTAACGAAAACGAAGCCTTCATGAAGTCGTTACCGCCCGTGCAAGGCTATCCTCATATGTATGTTTCAACCAGCACAGGGCAAATGTTACTATCAAAAGATACCGCAGAGTTGCTTGATAAATTGGAATATTCTGAAACATACTGGCTGAGTTTTTTAGCAAAGTGGCAGGTAAAAAATAATAAGGAAAATGTACATGACACCAATAAAAACAGCTAAAAATATAGTCCGAAAAAAAGTGGCTAGCAAAACCATATCGCAAGTAACGTCATTTTTTGATGAAGGTTTTAGAACGCCAACATGGCTACAAAAAAAAGTGTCACGACGCAGTGCATTAAAGTCTGCTGCAGGCGCAACTATGGTGGCTGCTATGCCATTAAAAGCTTGGTCTGCTTTAGCCAACGAGCAATTAGCAAAAGTTTTACAAACTGATCCTTGGTTAACCCTTGATGCCGTGCTCGCGCATTTGTTGCCAGACTCACCAACCGGGCCAAGTGCAAATGAAATTCAAGTAACGCAATATTTATATAATGTTGTGCATCAACAACCCACAGATAATGCCGAAATAGAATTTATCTACAAAGGCGTTGGTTGGCTAAATGGTTTTAGTCAAAGCCAATTACAGAAAAACTTTGTAGCGTTGACACTGGCAGAAAAAGAAAAAACATTGCGAGCAATAAGTAACTCACGAGCGGGTGAAAATTGGCTAAGTAATTTAGTGAGTTATATTTTTGAAGCGATGCTTTCACCGCCAAGTTACGGTGGTAACCCGAACGGTATAGGCTGGCAATGGTTAGATCACCAAGCAGGTTTTCCGCTACCACCTGCAGGTAAGCGATATTACGAGTTACCGGGTCAACAGCCTATTGTTAATAACAAGGCGGACCTGGTTGCTAAAACAAGTAAATCAAGCACACAAGTGGTGAGTCACCAGCAATATATTCGCTCGCAAATAGGAACTAAAAAAGCATGAAATATGATATTTGTATCGTAGGCAGTGGCGCCGGCGCATCACCCGTGGCTTATACCTTAGCCAATGCAGGCGCAAAAGTTTTAGTGCTAGAAAAAGGTGCTTGGTTAACCGAAAAAGAATTCTACAAAGATGAATTAGCCATTAGCTTGCGTGATGTTTACAACCCCAAACTTGAAGATGAACAGCATGTCATTGAAGAAGAATATGAAAATGACGCTGGCGAAAGTTACTGGCAAGGTGAAGCAACCAGTGAGTCGGGTTGGAGCTTTTGGAATGGTACCGTAGTTGGCGGTTCATCAAACTTTATGAGTGGCTATTTTCATCGTTTAAAACCGATAGATTTCCATTTAAAAACAGCATTTGGCGCAATTGAAGGGGCTAATGTTGAAGATTGGCCGTTGAGTTATGATGAACTAGAGCCTTATTATGCACTAGTAGAAAAAGTTGTTGGCGTATCAGGCCGAGTGACAAAACATCCACATCAAGAACCTCGCTCCACTGACTTTCCTTATCCTCCTGTTGCTGAACATGCAATTTCTTCGTGGATAGATGAGGGTGCAAAAAACATTGGCTATCATGCTGTACCTGTACCACGAGCAATACTTTCGCAACCTGCAATGGGCAGAAATAGCTGTGAGTATTCAGGTTATTGCAGTAGCTACGGTTGTTCGTCAGGCGCAAAAGGCAGTGGTAGGGCGGCATTATTAAATCATGCGGTTGCTACGGGTAATTGCACCATTACACCACATGCAAAAGTTTATAAAATTGCTACCGATAGCAAAGGTGAAATATCTGGCGTGCATTATTATGACAAAGCAGGGCGGGAAAAAGTGGTTCAAGCCAAATATTACGTGGTGGCTTGCCAAGCGGTAGAAACCTCTCGCTTATTACTGGCATCAAAAGGTGAAAAGTTCCCTAATGGTCTAGCAAATAATTCTGGGAATGTAGGAAAAAATTTAATCTTTAGCGGTGGTGGTACTGGCCGAGGTGATTTTTTCTATAAAGACTTAACGGCAGAAAAAAAGGCACAACTAACGCAAGTAGGACCCTTTATAAACCGCGCCTTACAAGATTGGTATCAAATTGACGATAAAGCCTTTAATGGTATTAATCGCAACGGCAAAGCCAAAGGTGGCACGATCGATTTCTTGTTTTATCAAAATCCAATATCACGTGCGCAAAGCACAAAATGGCAATACGACGAAAACCAAGGTAGCGAACAGTTAATTTGGGGCGAAGAACTAAAGCAAAGCATGAAAGCTGAATTTACAACTTATAAAACACTGCGTTTTGAAGTGTTTAACGATTGGCTACCCAACGACAATTGTTTTGTTGATTTAGATGAAGACGTTACCGACAAGTGGGGCGACCAAGTGGCTAAAATACGTATTGGCGCGCATAACCATGATTTAGATGTAGGTGAATACTTAGCTGAAAAAGCGGAAAAACTGCTAAGCGAAATGGGCGCAACAAACATTTCATCATCGATTAGCAGTGCACCCGCATCCAACTTAATGGCAGGTGGTTGTCGTTTTGGACATGATCCTAAAACCTCAGTGTTGAATAAAAATTGCGAAACCCATGAAGTTGAAAACCTATTTGTTACCGATGCTTCATTTATGCCAACAGGTGGCAGTGTGCCGTACACGTTTACTATATATGCCAACTCATTTCGTGTGGCTGATCATATTAAATCGCGTTGGCAAAAAGCCAATGCTTAAGGCAGTAAACAGCAAGGTTATTAAGGCATAATCTTGCTTACTTATCCCTATTAAACTAGATACCAAGTATCAGCTAGGGCATAATTCACCTCAATGTTAACTTTAACTCTTTAGGCAATTCTATGATCCATAGTATGACAGCATTCTCTCGTCATGAAATTAAAGGCGACTGGGGCAATGCAGTTTGGGAAATTCGCAGTGTGAATCAACGTTTCCTTGAAACTTACTTTCGCTTACCTGAACAATTCAGAAGCATAGAGCCAGTTTTACGTGAAAGATTTCGTAAACAACTAAACCGCGGAAAAGTAGAGTGTAATTTACGATTTAACGCTAATCCGGGTGAAAAAAGCAATTTATCAATGAATACAGCGCTTGCTGAAAATTTGTTAAAACATGCCAATTGGATCAATGAGCAAACATTGAATAGCCAAATTAACCCGCTTGAAATCATGCGCTGGCCTGGCGTAATGGAAGCCGAAGAGTCAGACATGAATGCCATTCAAGCTGAAATTCTTGCCGGTTTTGATCAAGCACTAGAAGACTTTATTGTTGCCCGAGCAGATGAAGGTACCAACATGAAAGTGCTTATCGAACAACGCTTAGACGGCATTGTCGAGCAAGCCGAAATTGTTAAAGGCCATATGCCAGAAATCATTGCATGGCAACGCAAACGCATTACCGACAAATTTGCAGATGCTAACATCGAACTAGAATCTTCACGCGTAGAGCAAGAGCTAGTATTACTCGCGCAAAAAATGGATGTTGATGAAGAAATTGACCGTCTATTTAGCCACGTAAAAGAAACCCGCAGCATCTTGAAAAAGGGCGGCGCACAAGGCCGACGTTTAGACTTTATGATGCAAGAGTTTAATCGCGAAGCGAATACTTTAGGCTCTAAATCTATTAATGCTGACATCACTAATTCAGCGGTAGAGTTAAAGGTATTGATTGAGCAAATGCGCGAGCAGATCCAGAATATTGAATAACGTATTGATATATTCGCTCACGTACTGACAAGTACATAAAGCCTCGTTTATCGGGGCTTTTTTGTTTCTAGTTGTTTTCATTTGTTTGTGTAAGTTGTATTATTGTCGGTGGGCAAAGTGGTGAGCAAATAAATTCGTAAAAACCTATATGGTGGGCAAATGTCAAAATCAATAACAGCTAAACAAATTCAAAGCTTTATAAAAGGTGAACCAAAGCGCCATCCCATTGGCGATGGTTTATATTTAGTGGTGAGAAATTCAGCGACACCTTATTGGATGCTTCGTTATACGGCTTATGGAAAGAGAAAAGAAATCACTTTAGGGAAGTATCCTGATTTATCACTCGCTGATGCTAAAGCCGATGTTGCCATTAAAAAACGTGAAATAAATTTAGGTACTGATCCACTTATAACTCGACAACGAATTAAAGAGCAATCGATTAAGTTGGTGGATGATTTATTTGAAGATTGGTTTGAGAACGACATAGCGAAACGACTTAAGCATCCAAACATACCAAAACGAGTTTATACAAAGGATGTAAAACCATTTATTGGTAATATTCCTATTGATCAAGTAAAACCCCTTAAAATCCGTGAAATTATTCAGAGCATATCTGATGCCAGGCCAACGATTGCTAATGATACTTTAATGTATCTCAAACAATTATTTCGCCATGGAATTAAATTAGGATTAATCGATCATAATCCCGCCAGCGCTTTTACTGTTACAGATGCTGGCGGAGTTGAAAAAAGCAGAGATAGATGCTTAACAATAGATGAAATTAAACATGTATTTCAGATGTTTAAACAAAATATAGGAAAGTTTAATCGTGATAATTATTTAGCCTGTGCATTACTTATTACTTTAGGCGTACGAAAAAGTGAGCTTTGCTGTGCTAAATGGGATGAATTTGAAATAGATAAAGCCCTATGGCATTTGCCCGAAGGTAGAAGTAAGACAGGCGCGCCGATAACAATTCCACTGCCACGCCAAATCATTGAGTGGCTAAACGAGTTAAAAATAAGATCATGTGGTTCTGATTATGTATTCCCTGCGCGTCGAGTCTCTAAAAAGCCACATATGGGCGACGATACACTAAATAGAGCTATTTCATCAATGTTTGGTCATGAAGCTGGGCGTAAAATACAACCCACTAATTTAATGGGCGACATCAAGCCATTTTCTCCACATGATTTACGACGCACATTTAAGAGTTTAGCATCTTCTCAAAAGGTGGATGGTCACGTTTCAGAACGATGCCTAAATCATAAATTAAAAGGCGTTGAAGGGATCTATGATCGTTATGATTATTTAGATGAAAGGCTAGAAGCGCATACAAAAATAGCCGATTACCTTGAGCCAATAATAAACTCTTAATATATTAATAGTGAACTTATGAGAACCATAAAGAAAAAAGATTTAGAAATATTAGAGCAACTCGATTGGTTTAAATTAAAAAACTATGATTGTTTACTCGATTTAACACTTCAGCAATTGCTAGATCAGTTATTATTTCGAATACAGTTTTATTCAACCATAGAAGAAGATCCCGAAGATACTTTTCATATATTTCCAAATACTGATGAATGGCAGGGGATTATCTCAGGCAAGCCCATAGTAAGGGTTACCTCTAAATCGGAACTTAAGAAAGATAACTGTAAATGTCTTACTGAACTTCCTGGTATTTCAGCACTTACTGATTGTGAATTACGACATTATGCCACTGTAACTGAATTGACTGATGAAGAGCCTGAATACATTGTTAAAGCATCGTCTGTTTTTGGTAAAGGGTTCACAGAAAACTTATGTGATGAATGCTTTCAATTGTTTGCGGAAGAGGTTGAATCAGAATTTTATCAAGAAAATGATAGCTACATTAATTTCAAGTCACTTTGTCAGTGTTGCCAAAGCTACGTAGAACAACATAAACTTAAACAGTCATATGACCTTCCTTCTATGCCTAACAAGTGTAAAGCCTGTAATCCTTATACGGCAGTATTCCATGGTTCTGATGTTACACGCGACGACCTTTTACTAAGATTAAATTTAGAGGGTTACACTGATACAGAACTAATTAGCATGTTTTCTGATGTACTAAAAGAATCTAGAAAAGTTTTTAACATTAAGGAGCCTAGTAGAGTTAACTCTGGAAAAGCCGAGTTATATTTTAAAAATATTATTAGGCAAAAAATAATCCCTTATTTAGATTTAAGAATATGGACCATTTATAAACATGTTAAAGATAATGACCCACTACGTGAAATGTATGAGAGTGGTTTATATGTACCTGAGAGCTTTCAGTTTGAACATTCTATTAACATTATTAAAAAGCTTTCTTTCCCTGTATTTAATAAAATATTATTTAACGGCAGCCAAAGTGAATACTATTTTTTAAATCAATTACATAAAAAATATTTCACTGAATACTTAAATTACCAAAACATTAATATCTCCCAAATATATTTACGTAGCAATCCTGACTTTAGAGATCAAAAAGTAAAAAATATTATCGGATTATATAAGTAATAATATGTATTGGTACACTCTCATTACTAAAAAATGCATCATCAAAACATTGCTAAATCGAATTTGGATTTGGCAATGTTTACACCCGCATATCATCTCTACTATTCACTTAACTAACTCAAACCAACCTAAGTGGATACAGCATGAACAAACCAAACCCAGCAATACTGTTACGTGAAACTATCGGTTTAGCACCTATCTATGATCGAATAGTCAAAGAAGCTGAGCGAGAAAAAATCACCGCGATAAGTCGCTCTCAGTGTTTCCAGCTCGAAAGAAAAAATCAATTTCCAAAACGCGTTAGGCTATCTTCTCATTCTGTCGGCTGGCGCTTGAGTGAACTCCTTAAATTTGTCGAATCACTTCATACTGTTTAAGGAGTTATTCATGCTTTTCACATCAAATAAATCCAAAGAACACAATTGCAATGTTGTTTCTGAAAGACAACCAGTAGACCGTATCATTCGAATTGATGAAATGATAAGGCTGCTCAATGTCAGCCGAGTAACGCTTTACCGTTGGTCAAGAAATGGAACTTTTATTAAGCCGATTATTTATAACAACCGGACTATCGGCTGGGCTCAAAGGGATTACGAAGATTGGCTAAATAGAGTTTAATCGCATCAATGTTTAAAAGGTAACATGCTTACCTTTTTTTATATCCTCAGATGAAACAACATGAAATAAGATGAAGCAATAATGTCGATTTTACACCTTATAAATTTAATTAAAAATCAGCTAAGTCCTACTATAAATAAGTGGCGTTGGTATTTATCAATGAACTTTGACGCAGGTTATTACTAATATTATGGCTTGTTTTTTTCGCACAGAGCCCTTTATCTATGAAGAGAATATTTGGCAAGTGATGTCATTTAAAGAAGGGAGAAATAAAAAAATAATGGTCAAAATATTTGATCAACTATTTCAAATGTTAAGACGGTACTCAAAGGTATTTGCCATACGCTTTGATTTACGCTTCTGCCTTGAAACTTATAACAACAAAATGATTAGTAAATTTAGAGATAGGCTCAACCGGAGGTTAAGTAAAAAATACAAATGTGATATTGGCTATGTGTGGGTTAGAGAGCAAACAGAATCAGCAGAGACTTCACATTATCATTATGTGCTCTTTTTAAATGGGCATAAAACTTGGAAATCATTTGGCTTTGGAAAAATTATAGATTCTGTCTGTGATTCATTGAACCACTTCAGCCCTTATTATCCAAAGAACAATGGTTACATGATTAAACGCGACGATAGCAAATCAATGCAAAGGGTGATTTATCGTCTGAGTTATTTAGCTAAAAATGAATCTAAAGGAAATCGTCCACGTGGAGTAAGTGATTATGGAACGAGTAGGTTAAAAGATTTATAGAGTCAATAGATTAACTGCTTAACAGCTCCTTAATAATTCAAACAACTAACACTTAAATACAATTATAGGAAAACAAAAATGCCACGAATTAAAAAGCAATACACTGTCACCTTATCGGATGAAACCGAGGCCTTACTAGAGAAGCTAGGAAAACGGATGGTTGAACCATGGGAGAGATATTTAAATCGCTCAATTACAATCGAAGCTATTGCTTTATTAGCTAGTCAATTAAGTACTAGAGAGCTGCAAATTTTTACATATAAGCACGGAATTAAAGGTAGAGAGAAAATTTCACTTTAGTCCTTTAGCGACAGTAGCCAATAGGTTATTTACTTTTTAATAAAACTGCGAATTTATAGCTATAAAGTCACTGTTTTCGCAGTTTAATAAAGTGCGAATTCGCACTTTTAAGTAATGCTCTTCTAGAGTGACTTTATTTAATCCTTATTAATCAATAGGTTGATTTTATTTTTTATTCAGTAAACAGCACCTATTAAAAAATAATAAGTTTGAACAAGGCTAAAAATACCAATGTAATTACATATAAAATTTGCGATTTAAATCAAAAAATACACAATCAAGAAATAATCAAAGAAGTAACAATAAT